>CAZDLQ010000299.1:0-1508 GCA_964506315.1 uncultured Oscillospiraceae bacterium | reverse complement strand
AAAAGACGGAGGGATTCAAATAAAAACGGAACGACACATAGGTCGTTCCCTACAAATCCTATCGCACGTAAATTGAAACCGTAGGGTCGATTCACGAATCGACCGCCAAAACGGACCGACGAGGACGCCGGTCCCTACAAATTCTATTGTACGTTGGATAAACACCGTAGGGGAGGGGCTTGCCCCTCCCGCAAAACACAAAATAAAAACGGCACCGCTTAAATCTAAACGATGCCGTTATTATTATCGTATTTTATTCTCTAAAACCTGCGGTGGCGGTGGTTGGGGTTGTCGTCGGTGGGACGGCGCTTCCTGCCGCTTGAAACAAGCAGCCAGCTGCAAACCGTCAAAACCGAGAAAATGATGATCACAACGGCAACCGTTTGCCAAGGAAACGGCTTGTAATCGTCGCCGCTTTGGATTTCTTCCTGCTCGCCGTCGGGTAAAATGGGCTTTTGCTCCTCGGGCTTCTTCAAAACAACCTCGCCTGTTTTGTATAGATTTTTTGCGGTTGTGGGCGCGGTTCGGTTTTTAGTGCCCTGCTCGTAGCTGTAAGCGAGGGATAAAAGTGCCTCTTCGGTATTTTTAAGGGAAACAAACTCAAGTCCCGTGCTAACACCACTCTTTAAACTTCCCATAGGCACGCTGACTGCAGGTAGGCCTAAAATCGAGGGGAAATAACCCGTGCAGTTTAGGTAATTTTGCGAGTCGGCATTGTGCACGCCGCTCTTACTAAAACCGCTTGCGAGCGGTGTCGAGAGATAGGTGGGGAAAATAAAGGCGTCGGCGCCGTTATCCTCAAGAAGCTTTGTGACCTCGGCTAAAAACTTTGCCTTGTTGCTGTCACTTGCCGAGAGCGACTCCTTGCAGTTGTTGTAATACTTAAATAAACTCGGGATAGACAGGGTAATAACCTCGGCACCAAGCGCTTTTATGTCCTCGACCGCCTTGTCAAACAGTGCTGTTACCTCTTTGTCGGAGTTTTTAAACTCGTTGGGGGAGTTGTAGGTGTACTGTGAAAGCTCCTTCAAAATCGCTATTTTTTTGCCTTTTAAGGCGTCCTTGTCAAGCGAAGCTGAATACTTGGGCGCGTGCGAATTATCTGTTAAAACATCAAGCATAAGTGCCGCATCGGCAACACTTTTGGTAACAGGACCGACAACGTCACGCGATAAATTGACCTTGGCACAGCCTGTGTAATCAATAAGCGAATGTGTGGGACGAAGCGCTACCACTCCGTTTAAGGACGCAGGATAAAGCAGCGAGAAGTTTGTGTCGGTAGCAAGTGCGGCGGCGGCAAAGTTTGCCGAAACAGCAACCGCGCTTCCGCCCGATGAGCCGCCCGCGGCGAATTTAGTGTCGTAAACGTTTCTCGTTTCGCCCAAAAACTGCGAAACGGTGTAGCGTGTCGAAAGATCGTTTGTACTAAGATTAGTCTTGCCGAGAATGATGGCGCCCTGCTCAACAAGCTTTAAAACGGCGGCGGCATCCTCGTTTGCAACGTCATC
>CAZDLQ010000298.1:0-1552 GCA_964506315.1 uncultured Oscillospiraceae bacterium | reverse complement strand
GAGACCCGAGGGTTCATACACTACCTACCTTTTTGAGAAGGGCATTGATAAAATACTCAAAAAGGTGGGCGAGGAGTGTACCGAGGTTATAATTGCGGGCAAGGCTGACGACAAGGCTGAAACAATTTACGAGATTGCCGACCTTGCTTATCACGTAATGGTTCTTATGGTGCAAATGGGTATTTCGGTTGAGGATATTCATCGCGAGCTTTCTTCGCGTCACATCATCGACCATAAAGTAAAACAAGAAAAGATGACAAAATAATGCTTAATAACTATCACACCCACACAACCTACTGTGACGGCGACAACACCGCCGAGCAAATGGTAGAAAAGGCGATTGAGCTTGGGCTTTCGGAGCTTGGTTTTTCGGGACATTCGTACACCGAGTTTGATACCGAGCCTTGTATGAGCCGTGAGGCAACCGAGAACTACAAGCGTGAAATCACGGCGCTTAAAGAAAAATACAAGGACAAGATTAAAATACTGCTCGGCATAGAGTACGATTATTACAGCGACGAACCTTTAGACGATTACGACTTCGTTATAGGCTCGGTGCATTATGTTTTAAAGAACGGCGAGTATCTTTTTGTAGACTACAGCCGCGAGAGGCAAATCGAGGCGGTCAACCGCCACTACGGCGGTGACTTCTACGCCTTTATAGAGGATTACTACTCGGTCGTTGCCGACCTTTATAATAAAACAAAATGCAACATCATAGGGCATTTTGATTTGATATGCAAATTCAACTCGGATGGTACGCTGTTCGATACGGCTCATCCTCGCTATGTGGCGGCGTGGCAAAAAGCGGCCGACGCGTTAATAAAAACCGATGCGGTAGTTGAAATAAACACAGGTGCTATTTCGCGCGGATATACTAAAGAGCCTTATCCGGCTAAAGAAATAATTGAATATTTTAGAGAAAACGGCAAAAAACTTATATTCTCATCCGACTGTCATAACAAGGATTTTCTTCTTTGCGGATATGACGATGTAAAAAAATACTTATAAGCGTTTCTTATCAAAAAAAGACCTTGAAAGAATTATCTTTCAAGGTCTTTTGTGTGTTATTAGGTTGGGTTTATGAGATTACATTAAGCTCTTGTAGATAGCGATAATGTCTTCAACACTAACGTCCCTGGGGTTACCGGGTCTGCAAGCATCAGCGTAAGCATCAGCAGCGAGAGCCTCGATATCCTCTTCCTTAACAACGCCCTTAAGCGAGGTAACGATACCAACGTCCTCAGCGAGCTTGCGAACAGCTTCAACTGCTGCAGCGCGGTACTCAGCTTGGCTCATATTCTCAACGCCCTCAACGCCCATAGCGATAGCGATGTCGCGATACTTTGTGCCGGTGTAATCAGCGTTAAATGCCATTACAGCGGGGAGAAGAGTTGCACAAGCTTTACCGTGAGGCATATCATAGTAAGCTGAAAGGGTGTGAGCCATAGAGTGGTCAACACCGAGTCCTACGTTAGAGAAGCCCATACCTGCGATGTACTGACCGAGAGCCATACCTTCGCGACCTTCAGCCTCGTTCTTAACTGCGCCA
>CAZDLQ010000297.1:0-1553 GCA_964506315.1 uncultured Oscillospiraceae bacterium | reverse complement strand
CTTTAAAACGTATAAATCCGCCGCCGATGAGATGAGTCCCTTTTCAATTACCGTGTCAACTATCGCAGGACCCAGTCCCTCAATATCCATCGCACCCTTTGAGGCAAAATGAATAATATTTCGCGAAAGCTGTGCAGGGCAGGCGGGATTTATACAGCGAATAACCGCCTCGCCTTCGCTTTCAAAAACCTCGCTGCTGCAGGAAGGACAAGTGCGCGGAATAAAATAGGGAACGCTGTCCTCGGCGTGCGAAACGCTTCTTAAAACCTCGGGAATAATTTCTCCCGCTTTTCTAACAACAATGGTATCGCCAATGCGAATATCCTTTTCGCTGATAAAATCCTGGTTGTGAAGCACAGCACGACTAACGCTTGTGCCTGCAAGCATTATGCTGTCAAAAACGGCGGTGGGGGTGAGCGCACCCGTCCTGCCAACGTTTATTTCAATGTCGCGAAGGATAGTTTCCTTCTCCTCGGGCGGATATTTAAAAGCAACCGCCCATTTGGGATATTTTGCGGTAGAGCCAAGCTCCTCGCGGTGTGTCAAGTTATCCACCTTTACAACCGCTCCATCAATGTCAAAGCCGAATTTTCCGCGTAAATTGCCGATTCTTTCAATTTCCGAAACAACGTCCTCAATATTTGAGTAAGCATTGTAGGACGGCGAAACGGGAAAACCAAGCTCTTTTAAGAAATCGAGCGACTCTTTGTGCGATGAAAACTCGCGTCCGTTGCAAACTTGAATGTTAAAAACAAAAACGTCCAAACTGCGCGCACGGGTAATCTCGGGATTTTTTTGCCTAAGCGAGCCTGCCGCCGCATTTCTCGGATTTTTAAACGGCTTTTCATCGCGCTCGTCTTGCTCGGTGACAAGCCTTAAAAAAACCTCGGACGACATATAAATTTCGCCGCGCACCTCTAAAAAGGGGAGCGCCTGCGTAAGCTTTTTGGGTACTGAATTTATCGTTAAAACGTTTGCAGTAACGTCCTCACCAACAAAACCGTTACCACGCGTTGAGGCGCGAGTAAGAACTCCGTTTGTGTATTCAAGGGAAACCGAAAGACCGTCAATTTTAGGCTCAACAACGTATACGGGGTTGTCGATAGTTTCGCTAACCTTTGCCCCAAAATCTCTAACATCGTCAAAGCTGAAAACGTCGCGCAAGCTTGCCATTTGAACGGTGTGCTCAACGGGTGAAAAAAGCGCGTCTAACACATTTCCGCCCACGTGCTGTGTGGGGGAATCGGGTGTGACGTATTCGGGATGAGCGGCCTCAATTTCCTTGAGCTTTTGCATCAGCATATCGTACTCGTAGTCGCTGATTTCGGGCTCGTCCTTGTCGTAATAAAGCCGACTGTGGTATTCAATTTCATCCTTTAGTTTTTTGTATTCTTCAAAGTCTTTTGTGTTTCCCATTTTTTCACCACTTAAAACTAAAATCATTATAAATTATTATAACATATCATTTATATTTTTTCCACTTTTTTTGAAATAAAGTAATTTTATATTTTATTTCTAACATTTAATATTCTGCTTTGTATACAATTAATGTC
>CAZDLQ010000296.1:0-1561 GCA_964506315.1 uncultured Oscillospiraceae bacterium | reverse complement strand
CTATCGCCGATGTAAAGCTCACCGTCAGTAATCTCCTCAAGACCGGCAACCATACGAAGAGTTGTTGACTTACCGCAACCTGAAGGACCTACGAAAATGATAAATTCCTTATCTTTAATTTCAAGGTTAAAATCAGAAACAGCTGTAACGCCTCCGGGATATGTTTTGCCTATGTGTTTGAATGATAAGCTAGCCATTTAATATTGACCTCCTATTTTTTATCCTTAATTAAAATCTAAATCGGAAAACACAATATCCGATAATCATACATTATTATATACTATAACATTTTGCGAAAATAAATACAACCATCTTATCGCACAAATATTTACCCTATTTTTTTGTGTTTTTGCTCAAAAATGACCAAAAAAACGACTTTTTAAATAATTTGTGAATAGCGACTGCACAATAATTTGCGCTATTTTTTGTGCAAATTGCACAATGGTTTGAGCGCTGTTTTTTGTATCCCAAAACAAGCGTTTGGTAAATTTGTACAAGCGGCAAAATGCGGCCGATTTAGTTTGTGCAAAACCGACTAAAATAATGATTTTTTCTCTAAGAGTATTATAACTTATTTATTTTCATTTTTCAATATATTCTTGAAGAAAATAAAAAATATCGGTGACATTTTTTTACAGTTTTATCATATTTATAGTATTGAATATTTTTAAAGGAGAAAAGCTATGCCAAGTATTTATTTAAGTCCCTCTACACAGGAAGCAAACGCATACGTCACAGGCGGCAGTGAGGAGTATTATATGAACCTTTTGGCCGATGCCTTGGAGCCGTATTTGCGCGCAAACGGAATAGACTTTACGCGAAACGACCGAAGCGCCCACGCGTCGGCGGCCATTCGACAGTCTAACGCAGGAAACTACGATTTACACCTTGCGCTACACTCCAACGCCTCGCCGCCTCAAAACTACGGCGAAAACCGCGGAATTGACGTTTACTACTACCCGGGAAGCCGAAAGGGTGAAGAAGCCGCTGAAATTTTCGCCGATAACTTTGAGGACATCTATCCCCTTGAGGATAAGGTGCGCACCCTTACCACCACCCGTCTTGGTGAGGTGCGGCAGCCAAAGGCGCCTTCGGCATTTCTTGAAATCGGCTACCACGACAACGTTGACGATGCCAAGTGGATAACCCAAAATATTCCGACTATTGCAAGAAATATAGCAAAGTCACTGACGGAATATTTTGATATACCCTTCCGTGAGCCCGCGGCGACTCAAAGAGGTCGTGTTTCGCTTTCGTCGGGAAATCTTAATCTTCGCAGGTCGCCGTCGGTGTCGTCGCCTGTGCTCGCGTCTATACCAAACGGCACGCTGCTAAACGTGAGAAATGAGTTCAACGGTTGGTACTCAACAAGCTATAACGGCCAAAACGGATACGTGAGCGCGCCGTATATTGATATAATCTAAGATTAAATGCTAAATTTTCATTGACTTTGGTTTGAAATTTATGTATAATATTTGTCGGCGCAAATAGTGTGTCGACGCTGATGTGGCTCAATGGCAGAGCAGTTCACTCGTAATGAACAGGTTGTCGGTTCGATTCC
>CAZDLQ010000295.1:0-1580 GCA_964506315.1 uncultured Oscillospiraceae bacterium | reverse complement strand
GCTATTCTTAAAGGTTTGCTCGAAGCCTAAAAACTTCATAGCCGACGAGTTTACTGTGGGGTGGAAACGAAGGCCGCCCTTGTAGGGACCGATGGCTGAGTTAAACTGTACTCTATAGCCGCGGTTTACCTGAACCTTGCCTTTGTCGTCAACCCAAGGAACTCTAAAATAAATCATTCTTTCAGGCTCAACAATTCGCTCCATAATGCCCCACTCTTCGATTTTGGGATTAGCGGCAACAACACATTCGAGCGACATGAAAACCTCTTCTACTGCTTGCTGGAACTCGACCTCATGTGGATTTCTTTTGCAAAAATCACCATAAACTCGATTTAAATATTCACTTTTAAACATAACAACTTTCCTTACATATTAGATTAGCGATTAAAGCTCAACGGTCCAGCCGAAGCTATCTTCAATCTTACCCCACTGGATACCTGTTAAGGTATCGTAGAGATGTTGTGTAACCTCGCCGATGTTACCACCCGAAACGGTGTATTTCTTGCCCTTATAGCAAAGCTCACCGATGGGAGAAACTACTGCAGCGGTGCCGCAGCCCCAAGCCTCTTTAAGAGTGCCGTTTTCTAAAGCGGCCGAGAGCTCGTCGATTGAGAGAAGTCTCTCGCTTACCTTGTAGCCCTCTTTCTTAAGAAGCTCGATGCATGATTTTCTTGTAATACCGGGTAAGATAGAGCCTGTGAGCGCGGGGGTAACGATTTCGTCACCGATTTTAAACATAACGTTCATTGCGCCAACCTCTTCAATGTACTTTCTCTCAACGCCGTCAAGCCAAAGTACCTGAGAGTAGCCCTTTTGCTCGACTCTTTCGCCTGCGCGGTTACTTGCAGCGTAGTTACCGCCGCATTTTGCGTAACCTGTACCACCGCGAACTGCTCTAACATCCTCGTCCTCGATCATAATCTTAACGGGGTTAATGCCCTCTTTATAATAGCTGCCAACGGGGGAAGCTATGATAACAAAGGTTGCATTGTGAACAGCGTGAACGCCGAGAGTTTCGTCGTTACCGAACATAAAGGGACGAAGGTAGAGAGAAGTTCCCTCAGCGCTGGGAGTCCAGTCCTGCTCGGTCTTTACAAATTCAAGAAGCACCTGCATAGCATCCTCTTCGGGAATTTGAGGCAGGCAAAGACGCTCTGCCGATGAATTTAATCTACGAATATTTTCAATCGGGCGGAAAAGCTGAACCTTACCGTCCTTTCTACGATATGCTTTAAGTCCCTCAAATATTTCCGAACCGTAGTGAAGAACTGTTGAAGCGGGGTGAAGAGCGATGGGTGCGAAGGGTACTATTCTTGCATTGTACCAGCAGCCCTTTTCTCTTGAATAGTCCATCATAAACATATGGTCGGTAAAGATTTTACCAAAACCAAGTGTGCTTGAATCAGGTTTTTCTTTAGGACAGGTAGTTTTTGTAAATGAAATTTCCATAAGTGTTCCCTCTCTTAATCTTTAAATTCGGCGCCGATTTTAATTGCCTTGAAGTTTGCCTCAAGCATATTAGCGCGCTTTGCGGATATAACCTTGGAAAGTGCGCTGTTAACGCCTTCTTCATTATATTC
>CAZDLQ010000294.1:0-1586 GCA_964506315.1 uncultured Oscillospiraceae bacterium | reverse complement strand
ACCGCGAGCGCTACCAAACCGTCTATAGCGACCCCATCGGCTCGGCCGCCGCGCCAACGGCGGGCCTGCATTTTACCCGTGAGCTTATGCAAAAACTCGAAGATAAGGGCGTTAAAATCGCGCGCGTTACCCTGCACGTCGGCCTTGGCACCTTTAGACCCGTTAAAGAGGAAAACGTGCTCGACCACGTTATGCACTCGGAGCATTATACCCTGCCCCGCGAAACCGCCGACCTTATAAATGAAACCAAGAAAAACGGCGGACGCGTTATTGCCGTCGGCACTACAAGCTGCCGTACCCTTGAGGCTTCGGCCAGCAAGCTTGGCTGCGTCGCCGAGGATAGTGACGATACCAGCATTTTCATTTATCCTGGTTACAAATTCAAGGTTATCGACGCGCTTATAACCAACTTCCACCTGCCCGAAAGCACGCTTATTATGCTGGTTTCCGCCCTTGCAGGTAGAGAAAACGTGCTGAACGCCTATAACACCGCCATCGCCGAAAACTATCGCTTCTTCAGTTTTGGAGACGCAATGCTCATCCTTTAAAGGATGAGCAAGTAAGAAGTAATAGGTAATAGTGAAAAGTGAAGAGGTAAGGTGTCGGCTTCGCCGACATCATATTGAGGCTCCCTTGTAAAGGGAGCTGGATTGCCGTAAGGCAAGACTGAGGGATTGTTTTTTTGCGGCTCATATTTTCTCAAAATCCCTCCGTCAAAACTTCGTTTTGCCACTTCTCACTGCGGTTCGGTCACCTCGCGGTTCTGACAGTCCGCCGGACTGTCATTCATTGCCGCTCGGCCGCTTCGCTACCCTTTACAAGGGAGGCAAGCGGGCGACTGAAGAATCGCCCCTACATTGTTTAACCAATGTTCGTAATTTGCATTTATAATATATTCAAAACGTGTTATATAAATGAAAAAAGTTCCCGCCATAGCGGGAACTTTTTGTTTTATTTTTTGGGAATAAAGCCTTCGAATATTTTGGTTGAAAACTGTTTTTCAAGTCTATCAACGTCGTCCTGCGATTTAAAGGTCCAGCCTGCGCTGTGCGCGCCTAAAAAAACACAAAGGCGGCGGAAAAAGTTTTTCTCGTATTTGTATTCGTACGCCACAAAATCGGGACGGGCAAGGAAATTAAACAGCAGGTACGACAGCGCCTTCATGTGTATGCCCTTATCCTCAAAATAGCCCGATGAGAGCTGACCGCGGCAAATGTCTTTTCGGTTTTTCTTGTACCAGCGCGGCACAAACGGAAAAAACGACTGCACAAAATACTTACCGTTATACTGCGAAAGCAGCTTGTCCGCCTTTTCGCAAAGAGGCGTGCAGGTTTTAAGGCTTTTGGTTTTAAACTCAATCAAAAGCGGCACTCTGCCGTCTACAAGCTTTAAAAATTCATCAAAGGTTGGAATGGTATGCTCGGTGTTTGCAAGCCTAAGCTTTTTTAACTCGGCAAGCGTCTTTTCCTCTATAACGCCGTCCACGCCGCACATACGCTTTAATGTATCGTCGTGGAAAACTACAACCTCGCCGTCGGCGGTTATGTGAATGTCGGTTTCAATAGCAAGGCCGTGCTCTATCGCCT
>CAZDLQ010000293.1:0-1591 GCA_964506315.1 uncultured Oscillospiraceae bacterium | reverse complement strand
GACCCCACTCCCCTACCGTGTCAATTTAGGCTTTTTTAATAACTTAAAATTACTGTATCGTCGCCGCTGTACTCTACAAAATCCTTGTCGCAGTTTACGCTGTCGACGTAGTCAAAATACTCCTGCATCGACGCAAAGCGAGGCTTGTAGCCTGCGACAATTTCCTTCGCTCTCTTGCCGTCCTCGCGTAGAAGCAGCCACAAAAGCACAAGCTGTGCCTCGGCTGATTTGACGCAGGCCGTGTCGGCATCTACAATGCGAAAATCATTGCCGTGCATACTGCCCTCAGCGCCGCTAATGGTGGGATGAATGGTCGGCATAACCGATGCCACGTCACCTATATCCGAACAGCTTGAACTCCAGCGGTCATTTAATATAACGTCGTCTATAACAAAGCTTGCCGCATCGGCAAAAGCGTCACGAAACTCTTGGGGGTAAAATCTCGGCCAGTAACCCGGCAGGTCGCGTATATGAAGCTTTGCGCCCATTGCCGCCGCCGAGGCCGCCATTGCACGATTTATGCTTCTGTTAGCCTTTACAACCTCGTCCATTGACGCGCCGCGCACAAAGCTTTCCATTTCCACAAGCTCGGGAATGGCATTGACGACATCACCGCCACGGGTGATAATCGGATGAAAACGAATGTGCCAGTCGTCACGGAAGGTCTCTCTAAGCGCGTTGGCCGCATTAAGCGCAAGGTTTGCGGCATACAAGGCATTAACGCCCAAATGCGGCGCGCCGCCTGCGTGCGCCGAAACGCCCTTAAATTGCATTGACTTTACAATACAGCCGTTAGAGCCAAGACCAAGGCTTAAACTCGGCTTGCTATCCACGCCAACGTGAATTAAAAACGCCATATCCACGCCGTCCAAAAGACCGCGGTGCATAAACTCAACCTTGCCGCCGAAATATTTAATGATACCTTTATTGTAAAGCTCGGTGCGGTAGTCGAGTTCAATAAGCTCCTCGGCGGGTACCGCCACAAGCCTAATTTTACCGCACATTCCGTCTACCGCGCCCTCTTCACGGAGCGCCGCCGCAAGACCTATTAACGCCGCCGTTTGCGTGCAGTGACCGCAGCAGTGAACCGCCGCCGTTTGCTTGTCGGCATCGGGGTGAGACTCACAAATAAGCGCGTCCATCTCGCCGAAAACCGCAACCGTCGGGCCGCTTCTTCCCGTATCAAGCTCGGCGGTAAAGCCTGGGATATTACCCGCCTCTACAACCTCGTAGCCGAGCTTTTCAAACGCCGCCTTCATATAAGCGTGGGTTTTCCACTCTCTATAGCCTGTTTCGGGGTTGCTCCAAATGTAATCGAGCGAATTTAAAATAAGCTCGCGGTGTTTTTCAACGTATTTTGCAAAGCTGCTCATAAAAAGCTCCTTAATTTAAACTCCGTACATTATCCAAAGGTAAATATATGCAGGCACGATGGCTGCCAAGGTGAAGGGGATACCGATTTTAAAGAAATCCGAATTTTTAACGGTATAGCCTTCCTTGCGAAGTATGCCGATACCGGCAATGTTAGCTGACGCGCCGATGGGTGTGCAGTTTCCGCCGAGGGTTGCGCCCGAGAGAAGTCCGAAATAAA
>CAZDLQ010000292.1:0-1603 GCA_964506315.1 uncultured Oscillospiraceae bacterium | reverse complement strand
CCTGTGTTTTGTATGCTTATGCGAAAGCATCTTTCGGGCGGCAGGCTTGTCGCGGTACGCCAAACACAGCTTGATAGAGTCGCTTTCCTTGATTTCGAGGTTTTAAACGAGCTTGCCGATCCTGTTGTGGTTTCTCTTTGCATTGAGATTATGGGACATAACAGTAACGTTATTCTTGTAAATGAAAACGGCGTTATCGTTGACGCTATCCGTAGAGTCGGCGCCGATATTTCAAGCGTAAGATACGTGCTTCCGGGCGTAAAATACACGCTTCCCCCACAGCAAAACAAAAAGAACCCGCTCACCGTTTCGAAGGAAGAGCTTTGTGAGGATATCAAGGCTTTGGGCGAAATGGAGCTTAGACGCGCGCTTTTGTCGCTTTACAGCGGTCTTTCACCGCTTATTTGCCGTGAAATTGCGCACTTTGCCGCAAGAAATATAGAGGCGCGCTGTAATGAGCTAACTAACGATGATTTGTCGCGCCTTGTTTTTTACGTTGAAAAATTAAAGGAGTATATTCGCACTCCGTCGCCTTGTATGATTTGCGAAACAAACAAAACCCCACGCGATTTTTCGTTTTTACCCATTCATCAGTACGGTCACGGTATGCTTTGCCGCGATTTTGAGTCGCTTCACGCGCTTCTTGACGAGTTTTATTCCGAAAAAGACAGGCTTGAGAGAATACGCCAAAAAAGCGGCGATTTGCTCAAAACTGTTGTCAATATTTCCGAGCGTATCACAAGAAAGCTTGCAAATCAGCGAAAAGATTTGGGAAAGTGTAAGGACAAGGAAACGCTTCGCAAAAAGGGTGACATAATTTACGCTAACCTGCATTTAATTGAAAAGGGAATGACCAGCGTAAAGCTTATTGATTTTTACGATGAAAACGGCAAAGAGATTGAAATCGCGCTTGATTTTAAATTAACCGCCGCCCAAAACGCGCAAAAATATTACACCGAATACCGCAAGGCCGACACCGCCGAGAAAATGCTCACCTCGCTTATTCAAAGCGGCGAGCAGGAGCTTTTATACATCGACTCGGTATTTGATGCGCTCACGCGCGCCTCAAGTGAAGCCGATTTGTCGGCTATAAGGCAGGAGCTTTACGAGGAGCGTTATATAAAGAGAGGCAATGACAAAAAGGCTATTAAATCAAGCGTGCCGTATCTTAAATATCGCTCGTCGGACGGCTTTTTGATTCTTTGCGGTAGAAACAATTTGCAAAACGATAAGCTGACCTTAAAGGAAGCGGCCAAAAGCGATATTTGGCTTCACACACAAAAAATCCCCGGCTCGCATACCATAATTCGCGCCGAGGGAAAGGAAGTTCCCGACAGGACGGTTGAAGAAGCGGCAATAATTGCGGCATATAACAGTAAGGCAAGAAATACAGGCAAGGTTGCGGTGGACTATACTGCGGTGAAAAACGTTAAAAAACCGTCGGGCGCAAAACCGGGTATGGTAATATACGAAACCTATAAAACTGCGATTGTAGAACCGAGTAGTCAGCTTGCCGATAGCCTGTTCGAGAAATAGAAGTGATGGGAAAATAAAGTTTAAGTTTAAGCGAAAATTTTAGAAAAAATCCCTTGACATTGGTAAG
>CAZDLQ010000291.1:0-1604 GCA_964506315.1 uncultured Oscillospiraceae bacterium | reverse complement strand
ATAAGGCTATGCTTGAGCTTCTGTATGCAACGGGAATGAGAGTTTCCGAGCTTATCGACCTAAACCTCGGCGATTTTAACTCAAAGGGAAGCGTTATTTGTTGTCACGGCGATAGCGTGTATAGGACGATTCCAGTGTATAAAACCGCAAGAAACGCCGTGCAGGAATATCTTTTAAGAGTGTACCCTTACTATTCTCGCAGTGATAATGATGCGCTTTTTATCAATATGAACGGAACTAAATTAACCCGACAAGGCTTTTGGAAAATAATAAAAGGCTACGCTGATGAGCTCGGCTTAAAGGGCGATATTACGCCGCATACGCTTAGACACTCGTTCGCAACCCATCTTATTGAAAACGGCGCAAGCGTTGAGGACGTAAAAGAAATGCTCGGTCACGCCGATATTTCGTCTACGCAAATATATGAAAAAATTGTAAATAATCGGTTTAAGGATACATATAACCGTTGCCATCCGAGAGCAAAAAGAGTATAATGGCTTTAACGGATGTTTTAGGAGGAAATTAAATTGGCAGGATTATTTGGGTGGATGGACCCCACAAGAGAGGGTAAAGGCGTTTCTAAAAACGCACCTCAAAAAAAGCGGTTTTTCGTTTTCTTTGAAATATATTTTAGGAAATTTGTAAAGTTTTTCTATTTAAACGTAATTTACGTGTTGCTTTGTCTTCCCATCGTTACAATCGGCCCCGCAACTGCAGGTCTTACATATTGTATGAGAAACTTTGCAAGGGAAGAGCACGCCGAGGTTTCGGACTTTTTCGAGCAGTTTAAAAAGAACTTTTGGCAGTCACTGCTCACCTGGCTCTTTTTCACGGTTGCCTATGCTGTTGCTATCTTTGGTGCAATTTTCTATAACGCGCTTATGAAGCAAAACGCTTTCTTTGGCGGTGTTGGCTTTATTATTTCAATCGCCGCAATTGTTATTTTAACCTTTATGTCTTACTACGCTTATCTAATTATGGTAACCTTCAAGGTCACTATGAGACAGCTTATAAAAAACTGCTTCTTGTTCTCAATAGCAGGCCTTGGCCGCAATATTATTACAACCCTCATTTTGTCGGTCTTTGTAGGCTTTATTGCTATTTTCGGCATTTTCCCCGTAATCGGCCCGCTGTTTAATCCCGAAATTCCCGCATCAATTGATGCAGTTTGCTTAGCTTGCGGAATGTACCTGTTTTTCATTCCGTCGCTTATGAGCTTTATTGTAAACTTCAACGTTTACCCCTGCGTCAAAAAGTTTATGATCGACCCCACGCTTGCAAAAATGCAAACCGAAGAAACATCCCAAGAAGACACCGTCTTCGAAGACGCCGAATAATATAAAATTTTAAATTTAAAAAAGCTTGTAACTTCGCGGTTACAAGCTTTTTATTTTTTTATTGCTTTTTTGAAAAATCCGTGTTATACTAATAATTGCCAAACCAATTGAATATGTAAAAGGGGCAATTTTTGTTTTTTGCATTGATTGCTGTATTTTTGTGCATATTGATACATGTGGATTTGATAAAAACGCAAATTCCATCAATGTATTGATGTGCTTATTGCCCTTTATATTGAATTGGTTTGGCGACTATCGGAGTTTTGC
>CAZDLQ010000290.1:0-1621 GCA_964506315.1 uncultured Oscillospiraceae bacterium | reverse complement strand
GGCAAAATCCGCTTAAAAAACCCTGCCGAAAGCCCCGAAAGGGGCTGAAAGCGTAGCGCGCCGCGCGTTTGCACAACCGCGACTGTGCCGAACTTCAAGCGACACCGCGTGGTGTTCACTTATTCAGCATTGCGAACGGCTATGCCGTTTGCGGAAAAGAAGAACGTGAACGGAACGGAACGAAAACAGACGAGCGTTGACCGAGAAAAGCCGAGGCGGAAATGCGAACGGATTGACACAGGCGCGGGGATAGGAATGTGTGCGGCTTGTCCGCACTCGACGAGCACCGCGACAGGGGCAACCGTCGCAGAGCCGGACGACGGCGCGGTCAACGCTGTTGGGCGACGAAAAACATTTCAGCCGCGGCGCGCAATATCCCAAAATTGCCGACGGCAGAGGTCGCGTAAGCGTACCGACTGACGGAGGCGCGCCGAATTTTCCGAAAAACAAAATCCGCAAGGGCTTGCAGTCCGGACGTCCGGAAAAAAGGACGCGCGCCCAAAGGCGCGCGCGAGGGTATCTGCAAAATCAAAACAAGTCCGAGTGCGTGCCCGTTCGGGTAAGGAATAAAATTAAATCTTCGTCCGCGATCTGATAAATCAACAGCCAATCGGGCTGAATATGGCACTCGCGAAAGCCTTTATAATTTCCCGTTAATGCGTGGTCGCGGTTCTTTTCGGGCAAAGGCTCACCGTTTGCGAGCAAGGCAACAATCTCTTGCAATAACTCGATTTTATAGCCGCGCTTTTGCACGAGCTTATAATCCCGCTTAAAATTAGGCGTAAAGATAACGCTATATTTCGGCATTATTCCGCCTCCAAGTCAGCGAACATCTCGCCCAAATCGTCGTATTTTTTGGCAGAAAGCTCGCCTTTGCGTATTTTGCGCACTTCTTCCATAGCGTCAAGCGTGCTTTCGTTCGGTTTCTTGATTTCAAACGGAATACCGCCGTAATTGATAGCCTGCCGCAAAAACAGGTTCAAAGCGGTTGTCATATCAAGCCCCAGCTCCTCGAAAAGCTCGTTTGCTTGCGCCTTAATGTTTTCGTCAACGCGAATATTGATATTAGCCATAAACCACCCTCCTAAATGTATTTACTCCGTATATACATTATACGCACAAATTGTCGTTTTGTCAAGTGTTTTGCGAAAAATCCTTAAAAATTAACGTTTCCGTTATGTACGCCGAAATTATTATAAGTCTTTGCGCCCGTTTCGTCCTCTAACCCCAAAAGATAGTCTGCGGTTACATCAAAAAATACACGCATTTTTATTAGCGCGTTATAATCTGGTAAGCGGTTTGCGTTAAGCCACCCACTTATTGTTGTAGGCGGAATGCCCGTTAATTTGCTAAATTGTCGTTGATTTAACCCTTCTTCATTGAGCAAATCGAGTAAGATTTTCTTAAACATAAAAAAATTTTATCAAAAAATACCTAAAAAGGTATTGACATACCTAAATAGGTATGCTATAATAGAAAAGTACCTAAATAGGTATATTCTCTCCCGAACTGCTAAAACGGTCTAAACGGTTGCGGAAGCCAAAGGGCAACCGAAAAGATAATAAACTCTGAAAAAGTAGCTTTTGCGGTGGGAGAGCCGTAAAGGCTATTTTTTCTTCGG
>CAZDLQ010000289.1:0-1622 GCA_964506315.1 uncultured Oscillospiraceae bacterium | reverse complement strand
TGCTCCCATAATATTGATAAGTGAGAAGAAATTGGCTGCCTGACCTGAAGAAGTCAACATAGCGGCGCTACCGCCCTCAAGCGCACAAATTTTTGCCGCAACGCTGTCGCAGGTGGGGTTTTGAAGACGGGAATAAAAATAACCCGAAGCCTCTAAATCAAAAAGCTTGCCCATATCCTCACTTGTTGCATATTTAAAGGTTGTGCTTTGCACAATAGGAATTTGCCTCGGCTCACCGTTTCCCGGTGTGTATCCGCCTTGGACACAAACTGTTTCTATTCTTTGCTTGCTCATATAAAACATCTCCTTAAAATAAAAAAGCGTCTCAAAGAAAACCTTTGAGACGGAAAAATTTTCATCCGCGGTACCACTCAAATTGCGTTAAGTAACGCCACCTTAAGCTCTAACAAGCCTTACGCACTAACGTAGCGTTCACACGGAAGACCCTAACAAAAATGCTCGAACCTTCGGCTCGGGAGCCATAGACCACTGAAAAACTAAACTGCTTGCTCACACCGCCCGCAAGCTCTCTGAAAGCTTCGTTTTTCGACCCTCTCCGTCATTGCCTTTATATTAAGTTTATTTTATTATACAGTCGTTTTGCGATTTTGTCAATGTTTATTTGACAGGAATATAAAAACAAGTTATACTATAAAAATAGAGTAGTAAGGAGGTATTTTAATGCTTGATATATTAAAATCCATAGTCTACGGAATAGTAGAGGGAATAACTGAATGGCTACCCGTAAGCAGTACGGGACATCTTATTCTTACACAAAACTTTCTCCCGTTTGGAGAGGGCGTTTCACCGGCATTTCCCGAAATGTTTAACTACGTAATTCAGCTCGGCGCAATCTTTGCGGTTATCGTGCTGTTTTGGAAAAAGCTTTGGCCCTTTAAAATGCCCGATAAAAACGCAAAATTCTTGTCGGTAGATACGGGTATATTTAAAAAAGCGCAGTGGACGCTTTGGTTTAAGGTGCTTGTTGCAACACTGCCTTCAGTGCTCGGCCTTGTGGTAGACGATAAAATTGACTCGCTAATGTACGATGTAAACGGCAACCCAAATCTTATGGGACTTATCGTTATAAGTGCGGCGCTTGTTGTTTACGGTATTATGTTTATCGCGGTTGAAAGAATCAATAAAAAGAGAGAAAACCGCGTAAATTCGCTTGAGGATATAACCTTTAAAATTGCGCTTATAATCGGCTTTTTCCAGCTTCTTGCAATTATCCCCGGCACCTCGCGCTCGGGCGCAACCATTATCGGCGCACTTATAATCGGCGTATCCCGCCCCGCCGCCGCGGAATTTAGCTTCTTTATGGCTATCCCGACTATGTTCGGCGTAAGCGCACTTAAAATTGTAAGCTTTCTTATGGATAATTCCTTCTCAGGCACCGAAATTATTATCTTAGCCGTCGGAATGATCGTTTCCTTCCTCGTTTCAATGGTTTGCATTAAGAAGCTTATGGAATATGTAAAGAAGCACGACTTCTCCTTCTTCGGCTACTACCGAATCGTGCTCGGCATAATCCTCCTTGCATATTTCCTTATTTTCTGATTTTTGCATTAAAAATAAAATTTATCGTATAACTAAATTAAAAGCCTCCTCGGTTTCCGAGG
>CAZDLQ010000288.1:0-1638 GCA_964506315.1 uncultured Oscillospiraceae bacterium | reverse complement strand
GCACGCCTCTGTACCGCCGGGTCGAGCAGGGCGAGGAGATCCCCGGCGACGAGGCATTCCCCGCTTATCTTGAATCGGTTATCGCGTCCTTCTACGAGCGTGCAGGTAGAGTAAGACTTAACGACGGCCGCGAGGCTTCGGTTACCATTGGCGGTACGGTATCGCCCGCAGGCGGTAACTTTGAAGAGCCTGTAACCCAAGCGACCTTAAAGGTTGTCGGTGCCTTCCACGGACTTTCGCGTGAGCGTTCGGATGCGCGTAAATACCCTGCTATTCACCCCATTGATTCTTGGTCGAAATACGACAGTATTGTTGAAAACGACCGAGTAAATAAAGCAAGAAGTATACTTTCAAGAAGTATTGAAATAAACCAAATGATGATGGTTATCGGCGAGGAAGGCACCTCGGCTGAGGATTACGTTCTCTACCAAAAGGGCGAGCTTTTAGATGCGGCATACCTACAGCAAAACTCCTTTGACCCCATTGATGCGGCCTGCAGCCCCGAGCGTCAAACGAGAGTATTTAACGTTATGTACGACATTATTACCCGCTCGTATGATATTGAAGAAAAGAACGAAATTCGTATGTTTTTCAACGAGCTTCGTCAAAAGCTTCTTGACTGGCACACAATAGAATTTAACACTCCCGAGTTTGACGGAAAAGAAGCCGAGATAAAAGAATTCTATACAGCAAAAATTTGTAAATAGGAGGTAGACCATGCAAAAGATTTATACAAAGATTGAATCAATTGTCGGTAACGTTGTTACCGTAAAGGCAAGCGGTGTTCGCAACGGCGACCTTGCGCTTGTAGGCAAAAGCTATGCCAACGTTATAAAGCTTGATAACGACAAGGTTTACCTTCAGGTTTTCGCAGGCACACAGGGTGTCAGCACAACCGATAGCGTAAAGTTTTTATCAAGACCTATGATGGTATCCTTTTCCGACCATCTTTTAGGTAGAATTTTCAACGGTACGGGTATTCCGAGAGATAACGGCCCTGCTCTTACCGAGAATATGATTCCCATCGGCGGCCCTTCGGTTAACCCCGCAAAAAGAATCGTTCCCAAGAATATGATTCACACGGGTATTCCTATGATTGACGTGTTTAACACACTCGTAGAGAGCCAAAAGCTGCCTATCTTCTCGTCCTCGGGTGAGCCGTACAACGAGCTTCTTGCCCGAATCGCTATGCAAACCAAGGTTGATATCATCGTGCTTGGTGGTATGGGACTTAAATATGACGATTATCTTTATTTTAAAGACACGCTTGAAAAGAGCGGCGCTATGGGTAGAACGGTTATGTTTATTCACACCGCATCCGACCCCACGGTTGAATGTACGCTTGTGCCTGATATGTCACTTGCGGTTGCCGAGCAGTTTGCACTTACCGGCAAAAAGGTGCTTGTACTCTTAACCGATATGACCAACTACGCCGACGCGCAAAAGGAAACCGCAATTACCATGGAACAGGTTCCCTCTAACCGTGGTTACCCGGGTGACCTTTACAGCTGTCTTGCGGCGCGTTACGAAAAGGCGGTTGCCTTTGAGGGCTCGGGCTCGGTTACCATTTTAGGTGTTACCACAATGCCCGGTGACGACGTAACTCACCCCGTTCCCGATAACACGGGATATATTACC
>CAZDLQ010000287.1:0-1655 GCA_964506315.1 uncultured Oscillospiraceae bacterium | reverse complement strand
GTTGAAATGAAATCAAAAATTGAGCTTGCAACACTTAAACGCGAAAACAATTCTATTTTACTCGCGAATAACGGCAAGCTTGTTGAAAACTTAAGTGAACCTAACGAGGCTAAGGTAAACCGAAACGTTGACGGAATTATTAAATTTGCGCAAAATAATCCAAATATAAAGGTTTATGCGGCGATAGCACCAACCTCATGCGATATATATTCAAATGAGCTTCCTTACGGCAAGCAGGTTTTCAGCCAAAAAGAAACTATTTCGAGCTTCTATTCATCGCTTGGAAAATCAGTCTACGGTATTGACTTATATTCGGCGCTTGCATCTAAAAAAGACCAATATATCTACTATAACACTGACCACCACTGGACCTCGCTTGGAGCATATTATGCATACACTCAAATTGCTTCGGCATTAGATTTTGTGCCGTATGATAAAAATCAGTTTGATATTGAACACGCATCAAAAAGCTTTTACGGAACCTATTCATCCAAATCTAAAATCTCGGTAGATGCTGATACCATTGACATTTACACCCTAAAGCTCACAAATTCCGCTGAAATAAACGTAAACGAGGTTATTGTTAATAACGGCAAAGAAACCAAAAAATACGATAATATTTATTTTAGAGAGTGGCTTTCTAAAAAGGATAAATATTCGGTATTTTTAGGACAAGTTCAGCCCGAGATTACAATTAAAACAAACGTTCAAAACAACAAAAAGCTTTTAATGTTTAAAGACTCGTATGCGCACAGCTTAATTCCGTTCCTGTCACTGCATTACTCGGAAATAAAGCTAATTGACCTGCGCTACACCAATCAAAATTATCGCGAGCTTGCGGATGTTGAAAACTACGACGACGTACTTTTACTTTACAACATAGAAAGCGCAATAAGCGATACAAGCATCTCGGCTCTCGGCGACTAATAAAAACAAAAAACGGAGTGCAAATGCATTCCGTTTTTTATTGTCTTATTTAATTTTTCTTCCCTCAATATAGAATCGCTTATCGTCAGCGTGTCCCATTGAGAAGGTCTTTCTCGGGAGTGAGCCGTCCTCAATTACTGCATCAAAGAGGTCGTCCTTTTCCATACCGTCGAATATAAAGCCTACTATGTTTTCGGCCTTACAAAGCTCGTGTGTAGCATCGGTTCCGTGAATGTAGTCAATTTCAATTTCGGGATGCTCTTTGAGGTAATCGTCAAGATAGCCCTGTAATGTACCAACGGGAAGCTTTGATGTGGGAACAAGACAAAGCTCATCTTCACCGTTGTTATCAACAACAATAAATTTATGCGCTTTTTCGCCGCTTTCAGTGCTGTTTCTCTCATTCAAATATGAAACTATGTCTGCCTTTTTAACACCGAAAAGAACGCGATAAATGGGCTCAAATTCAATAACGCTGTCATAAATGTTAACAATCTCAACAAGTGCATAACGCGCAAGCGGATTTTTGCTTAAATTATAGCATTCCTTTGCGGTTGCAAGCGAGTGGTTTCCGTCACCTACTGCAAAAAGGAGTCCGTCCTTAACAATTGCTTCGAGCTTTTCATTGATTTTGTCTTGGTCATTCTTCTCAATGCTGTAGCCCTTAATGTGACCGCCGTTTTTCATTAAATCGAAATCGTAAAGCTTTTCAAGATTTGCTTTATTGT
>CAZDLQ010000286.1:0-1659 GCA_964506315.1 uncultured Oscillospiraceae bacterium | reverse complement strand
GGTCACAGCCCCAAGCGGTTGCGCTCTCGCTGCCGCTTGAAAGCGAAACTAAAATTTGAATTTCCTTCTCAAGCAGTATTTCCTTTGCCTTTTCTTCCGAGAAATCTACGCCTGCGCCGTTTTTGCAAACCTCAATTTCGCCTGCGTTGCTTTTAAAGCTTACACCGACAAGGCTTGTGTCTACGTCAGCGCCGCTGTAGCCGATTGCACAAAGCACTCTTCCCCAGTTGGCGTCCGCGCCGAACATTGCCGCCTTTAAAAGACTTGAGCAAATAACGCTTTTTGCAACTGTTTTTGCGGTTTGTTTATCCTTAGCGCCGCTAACGGTGCATTCAAGAAGCTTAGTTGCGCCCTCTCCGTCGCCTGCAATCATTTTGCAAAGATAAATTGTAACGGTGTTAAGCGCGCGCATAAATTCGCTGAAATCCTCGCCCTCGCTATCTATTTCGTCATTTCCTGCCATACCGTTTGCAAGCACGACCACCATATCGTTTGTTGAGGTATCGCCGTCAACCGAAACCATATTAAAGGTATCGGCAATATCGCTCGAAAGCGCCTTTTGTAGCATTTTGGGGCTAATACAAGCGTCGGTTGTAATAAAGACGAGCATTGTTGCCATATTGGGATGGATCATTCCGCTTCCCTTAGCAATACCGCCGATTTTGCAGGTCTTGCCGCCAAGGGTAAACTCTACGGCAATCTCCTTTTTAACTGTATCGGTGGTCATAATGCCCTCGGCGGCAAGTTCACTGCCGTCAGCGGTAAGACCCGAAACGAGCGCAGGAAGTCCGTTTTCAATAGGCTCGATTGAAAGCGGCTGACCGATAACGCCTGTCGAAGCAACCACAACGTCGTTTGCCAAAATATTAGTGTTTTTTGCGACCAAATCACACATTTGCTGTGCTATCTCAATGCCGTTTGCATTGCAGGTATTAGCGTTGCCGCTATTGCAAATAATTGCCTGCGCGATGCCGTTTGAAATATTGCTTTTAGTAACTGCAAGCGGTGCGCCTTTAACTAAATTTGTGGTATAAACTGCCGCCGCACTGGCAGGGGTTTTGCTCATAATAAGCGCAAGGTCGCGCTTGGTTTTATTTTTTCTAATTCCGCAGTGAATTCCGTTTGCGGTAAAGCCGCTTGCGGCACACACTCCGCCGTTTATGATTTTCATAATTTCCTCCGATATTAAAGGGCAAGACCCGTGTCCTCTTTTACGCCCATAAGTATATTCATATTTTGTACTGCGCTACCGCTCGCTCCCTTGCCGAGATTGTCAAAGCGGCTTACAAGCACAATTCTCTCATCGTTTCCGCAAACCGAAATTTGCATATCGTCGCGAAGCGACATTGCCGCCGCCGACATAAATCCGCCCTCATCGGCGTCCTTTTTAAAGTGAACAAGTCCCTTTTTGTAGTAATCCTCATAGCATTTTTGAAGGGTAGCAATATCGGCTTTAAGGCTCTCGCCGCCGAGCGTTACCGCAACCTCCATACCGCTGTAAAAAGGCGCTACTATGGGGCAAAAGATGGGATAATTTTCAAGGCCCGAGATAACGCTCATTTCCTTTAAATGCTTGTGGGTTTGGGAAAGGCCGTACATACGCGGCGCGTCAAGCAGCTTGTCCCTATCAGCCGACTCGTACTCGGCAATCATTTTCTT
>CAZDLQ010000285.1:0-1660 GCA_964506315.1 uncultured Oscillospiraceae bacterium | reverse complement strand
CGTACATAAAGAACATTATAGGTCTATTAAGGTTAGCGTAGTCGAAGAACACGCTTGAATAATCGGTAAGCAGCATATCGCTTACAATGTAAAGCTCGTTAATATCGTTATGACGGGAAACGTCTATTACAAAGCCCTCGTATCCGCTTAAATCAAAGTTATCAATGATAAAGTAATGGGCTCTAAATAAAATTACGTACTCGTCGCCGAGCTGCTTTTTAAGAAGGTCAAAGTCAATGCCAATATCGTAATGAAAGCCCTTACCGCGCTCGAAGGTGTTATCCCTAAAGGTTGGGGCATACAAAAGCACCTTTTTATCCTTCGGGATATTAAGCTCGGTTTTAATTCTTTCTACGTCGGCATCGGTGTAGGAGAAAAGAAAATCGTTTCTCGGGTAGCCGCATTCTACAAATTTGGACTTGAGCTGCTCGCCCTTTACATCAAAGGCCGAAGCGATTTTCTCGGTATAAAACTTAGACGGTGACGGGAAAAATGTTGCGACTTTACCTTGGTTTTTATACTGCTTATGGATTTCGGGCAGTTTTTGAGCCTTATTTTCAAGAATATCAATATCACAGCCGAGGCGTTTTAAGGGTGTACCGTGCCAGCACTGAATTACGGTTTGCTTTTTTGAAGGCTTGGTGTATACAAGCATGGTTGAGTTTGTAACCCAGTATTTTGCGGTAGCGCAAACGCGCAGGTAGCCTCTTGTATTGTACTTTACAAGCTTGGTGTTGGGGTAGTTTTTAAGGAAAGCGTATTCCTTTAGGTTTCTTACCGACCAAATGAAAGTGTAATCACTAAAACGGGGATCGTTTACGGCCTCTAAAAACATTGCCTTGGGACTGCAAGCGTATTTTCTACCCTGAAATGACTCAAACATAATGGTCTTTTCCTCTAAGGGATACTGTTTTTGGTATCTTTTGAAGGTTAAATAACGCTTGGTGTAGACTATTTTTTTATACAAAGCATAGAATATTACGCTTGTTTGCATGAACTTTTTTATGCGTGCTTTAATTCTTTTCACTTTACTTTTTCTCCGCTTGATTTTTTAGGTCTTGTTTAATTTGTGTGGTGGAAATTTCGGGTGTGCGGGGCAAATAAACTACCTCGCAGTAGTTTTTAAGAAAGTCAAACTTACCTTCCCAATCGTCACCCATTACAAAGGTGTCGATTTTAAATTCCTTAACGTCGCTTATTTTTTGCTCCCAATTTTCCTCAGGGATAACAAGGTCAACAAAGCGAATGGACTCAAGCATTCTCTTGCGCTCTTCGTATGTAAAGTAGCACTTTTTTTGTTTACTGTTCCAGTTAAACTCGTCGGTTGAAAGGGCAACTATAAGATAATCGCCGCGCTCCTTTGCCCTTTGCAAAAGATTTATATGACCGTAGTGAAGCATATCATAGGTTCCGTATGTAATAACCTTTTTCATTTTTTATTCCTCCTAAATTAAACCTATTTCTTTTAATACTCTCTCACAGCCGTTGCCGTTTGAGAATGTGTTACAAATTTCATTGCATTTTTTTCTTTGCTCGCAGTATGTATCTCTGCCCTCTGCAACATCTTTTAAAAACTCTACAAAGGTTTCGTTATCCGTAATACTTACGCCGGGCATAAGCTCCTTCGGATTTTCAACAGAAAAGCCTCTGTTTTTCTCAT
>CAZDLQ010000284.1:0-1663 GCA_964506315.1 uncultured Oscillospiraceae bacterium | reverse complement strand
GTGCCGAGTATGCGTGAAGCTCTTTATAGTGCTTAAAGCAAATTTGCTCCTGCTCTCTAAAAAGGCTTCTAAAGTCCATTTCCTCGCTATACAGCTTTGCTATGGTGGCGTACATTCTATCCTTTGCCCAATTTATCCTATCGCAAACGTAGCAGGTTTCCTTTTCAAATTCCCTATTTTTAATTTGTTTTTTATCGGGGCGGCTCTTTTTCTTCTTTATATCCTTTTTAACCTCATCAAGATGGGTTTCCATTATAAGAGCAAGCGGAAGTCTACTGCGGCGTTTTGTCAGGGCAAAAAAGTGATCCTTACAAAAGCCTTTCTTATTAGTTTCAATTCTAACATCCGATTCCATCATTGCAGGGCCCAAAATATACTCAAGGCTTCTTTCCTCAAGAATATCCCTAAGGCGGCAAATGGGACAGCCTTCCTTTTCCTCAAAGGTTTCGTTTACGGGTATTGTATAAATTCTTTCAGCCACAAAATCACCTTTTTTTCTAAAATCTATTTTAATTATAACATATTTTTGATATAATGGAAGCAGAAAATTTATTTTCGGAGGAATTTTAATGAAAAAGGCCTGTTCCCTTTTGCTTCCTGAAGGGTTTAATTTAGAGCAAACCTTAGGCTGCGGACAATGCTTTAGGTTTTCACAAATAGAAGAAAACCGCTTTTGCGGAGTTGCCTTGGGGCGATATATAGAGCTTTATGCACAAGAAAACCGGCTTGACGTTTACTGTGGCGGTGATTTTTCGGCTGACGAAATCGGCGAATTTTTAGATCTTAATACCGACTACTTATCGGTCAACAGCATTTTAAGCCAAGACAAAACGCTAAAAGACGCCATCGGTTATGCGGGCGGAATTAGGATTTTACGTCAACCTAAATGGGAAACGCTTTGCTCCTTTATTCTTTCGCAAAACAACAACATAAAGCGAATTTCGGGCATAATAGAGCGTTTATGCGAGTGTTTTGGAGAGCCTGTCGGCGCGGCTCGGTATTCTTTCCCATCCGCCGAGATTTTGTCAAAGCTTTCAGCCGAGGATTTAGCGCCTATAAGAAGCGGTTTTAGGGCAAAATACGTTATAGATGCCGCAAAAAAGGTTGTATCGGGCGAGGTTGATCTTGAAAAAATTGACTTACTTGACACCGACAGTGCGCGTGAGGAGCTTATGAAAATTACGGGTGTAGGGCCAAAGGTTGCGGACTGTACCCTACTTTTTGGATTTCACAAGCTGGATGCTTTCCCCAAGGACGTTTGGGTAAAGAGAGTTTTAGAAAAATATTATCCTGCGGGGTTCCCCGACTTTGCAAAAGAGTACGGCGGAATCGCACAGCAATATCTATTTCATTATATTAGAACTGCGGAAAGTTTAAATAATGATTGATTTTTGTGAAAAAGTATGTTAAAATATATTGGAAAATTTTTTAAGGAGGTTGCTTTTATGGTAAAAATCGAAACACATCTCGGAGATATTGAGATTTCGCAGGATTTCTTTGCTAATCTTATAGGATACGTTGCTTCAAGTTGTTTCGGCGTTTCCGGTATGGCGACCAGCGGTGCCGTTGACGGACTCAAGCAGCTTGTTTCGGTTAGAAGAACGCTTGACAAGGGCGTTCGTGTTCGCGCCGTTGACAACAAGCTTGTAATTGGCTTGCACAT
>CAZDLQ010000283.1:0-1682 GCA_964506315.1 uncultured Oscillospiraceae bacterium | reverse complement strand
TTTTCCTTCTTCACTATTCACTATTCACTTTTCACTCATTTTGCGGGAGGGGGGAATGGGATACCCCTCCCCTACGGCTTCAATTTACGTGCGGTTAAATTGTAAAAAATGACACACTCAACAAAAAGTGTGTCATTTTTTCGTTTTATTCTCATTACTTTAAAACAATTTGTACGTTATTCTTGATTTGCTCAATTTTGGCCTCGCAGTCGGCTAATGAGTCGCCGATTACGATGGTTTGCCCCACGCAGTCGTTGGAATTTACGAACTTGCGCACCTCGTCGCCCGGGCCGACAAAGAAGGTGAGGTCGCAAATGCGCGGATCGTCCTTGTCGTTTTTGTTAATTATCTCCAAAACCTCGCCGCTTTGCTCGGTTGTGAGCATTCTCGACGCGTTGGGCTGGGGAGTTTTAAGCCTTTTTGCAAAAATCTCACTCGGGTCGTCGCCCATCGCGCAGGCAATGATCATCTCAAAATAATCTATTCCGAAGTACAGGCTGACAAGCTCGGGAATACCGTTTGCACCCACCCTGCCTGTGAGCTCAATAATATAAACCTTGCCGTCGCGCTCAATTAGGTCAACGTTAACGGCGCAGTTGTCAAGGCCGAGTGCGGCGATGCCGCCCCGTACTACCTCTTCAACCTGCGCGATGAACTCGTCAGGTCTATCAAGCGGCGCGTAGTGACCGATAGGAACACCCGTGTGGCTTAGGTAGTTGTTCTTGCCGTGAGGAAGTACAAACAGCACTTTGCCGTTATGGACAAACGCCTCGGCGCCAAACTCACGGCCGACGATAAATTCCTCTAAAATGCAGTAATTTTTATTCGTTTGGCTCATTACAAGCTCGTAATTTGCTAAAACGTCCTCTTTTGTGCGGCAAATGTATATTCCGCGGCTGCCCTGCAGGTCAACCGCCTTTATAATAAGCGGTAATTCAAGCTCTTGGAGTGCCGCTTGAAGTGCGTTTTTGTCGGTAATTTGCTTAAATTTAGCGGTAGGAACACCTGCCGCAGTCAGCGCCTGTTTCATAAGCAGCTTGTCCCTTGCTTTTTTGGCGGCGGCGTAGCTTAGTCCCGATAAACCGAGGTTATCACAAACGTATCCGAGCGCCTCAACGCCTGTATCAAGACAGGCGGTGGCAACGCCCTCAAAGCCCTCTCCGCGAGCGACCTTAAGCACGCTTTCGGGCTCTAAAATATTGGCGTGCAAAACCTTATCGGCAAGCGGAACGCCGGGGTAATGGTCGGCGTGGGTAACAACCGACACCTCAAGTCCCATTCTTTGCGCCGTTTTTATAAGGGACACCTGTCCGCGTCCTGCGCCTATAATCATAATCTTTCTTTTCATACAATTCACCTATTCGAGCCGTTATATATGTTTTTAGGGTTTTGCAGGGTTTTTAGGCTTCTTTTCGTGGGTCTCACCATTTTCGGCCACAAGCACCCACTTTTGCCTTTTCATTATACCATCAAACATTTTTTTCGTCAATGCCCGCCCAAAAAGCCTCCCTTGCCTAAAGAGTAACGAAGCGGTCTTAAAAAGCCCTCCTTGTGTAAAGGTAGCGAAGCGGCCGAGCGGCAATGAATGACGATTCGGTGAATCGTCAGAACCGCGAGGTGACCGAGCCGCAGCGAGAGGTGGCACGACGAAGTCGTGACGGGAGGATTGTAGCCGCCTTAGC
>CAZDLQ010000282.1:0-1682 GCA_964506315.1 uncultured Oscillospiraceae bacterium | reverse complement strand
CGTCAATGAACAGTATGTCGCCCCCGTCAAGTCCCGTTAAAAGAGCGGCAAGGTCGCCCGGCTTTTCAATGGCAGGACCGCTCGTGATGCGAATGTTAACGTTCATTTCATTCGCTACGATTCCTGCAAGGGTGGTTTTACCAAGTCCGGGAGGGCCGTAGAGAAGCACGTGGTCTAAACTCTCGCGGCGGCCGCGTGCGGCGTCTATATAAATTTTTAGGTTTTCCTTTGCCTTTTCCTGTCCGATGTATTCGCTAAGTACCTTAGGGCGAAGTGAAACCTCAACGTCTCCGTCCTCAAACGAAACCTCAGGCATTATGATTCTTTCATCAAGTCGTGTTTCAAAATCCTCAAACGGCATATTTCACCTCTCCTTTCTACATTCTTGCTAATTTTCTAAGCGCATCTCTTATCATATCGTCGGCGCTCTTTGAGGGGTCAATACCGCCGAGGGCGGTGAGCGCTTCGCTGCGGCTATAGCCGAGCGCCACAAGTGCGCTGATAGCCTGTGAAATATTATCCGCTCCAACCTGCACGTCACTATTACCCGAGAAAATATCACTCGGCGCCGAGATGATACCCGACGGGAGCATTTTGCCTGCCTTGTCCTTTAATTCCAAAACAACTCTTTGAGCAAGCTTAGGGCCGACGCCCTGCGCCTTGGTGAGCATTTTTGCATCGCCCGAGGCTATGTATAAAATCAGCTTGTCCGCCGTAAACTCCGAGAGAATGGCAAGCGCCGCCTTGGGTCCTACTCCCGAAACCGAGATGAGCATTTTGAAAACCTCAAGCTCATCGTGGCTTGCAAAGCCGAACAAATCAAGCGAGTTTTCGGTAATATGCATATAGGTAAAAAGTGTAACGGTGTCGCCCGAAAGACGCGAGAGGGTTTGGTTGGTGGTTTGGCAAGCGTAGCCAACGCCTGCGCACTCAACAACGGCGACCGAATTTAGTTTTGCGATAAGTCTACCCGTTAAGCTGTAAATCATCTTTTACCTCCGTTTAAAATGTTATAGGTTTGGGAATGGAAGCTGTGCGCGTGGCATATTGCGACAGCAAGCGCATCGGCCGTATCGTCGGGCCTTGGCACTTCTTTGAGCTTTAAAAGCTGACGCGTCATTTCCATTACCTGTTTTTTCTCGGCGTGGCCGTAGCCTACAACCGCGAGCTTTACCTGAATAGGTGTGTATTCAAAGATGTCGATTTTCCTCTTAGCCGCCTCGCAAACTATCACGCCGCGCGCCTGCGCTACGTCGATAGCGGTGGTGGTGTTGGTGTTGAAAAAAAGCTTTTCTATAGAAACGGCTTGAGGGCGGTATTTATCCAAAACCGCGCCGATTTTTTCACTGATTTTAAGTAGCCTTTCGGGAAACGGCTCGCCCGCCTGTGTGGTAACTGCGCCGAAGGCTACAGGGGTGAGTCTACCTGCGGTTATATCCACTATTCCCCAGCCTACTATAGCGTATCCGGGGTCTATTCCGAGCACCAGCACAATACCTCACCTCTCTCTTAAATCAGCGTATATTTACCCGATTTTAATTCACCTTACATTATAGCATAAAACCTTTGCTGTGTCTACATTTTTAGCCGCTTTTTATATGTAAAAATTCGGTTAAAAAATTGCGTCATTTTTCGCCATCTTGAGTGTTTTCTTTCTTGGCTCCCTCTGACGAGGGTAGCGA
>CAZDLQ010000281.1:0-1698 GCA_964506315.1 uncultured Oscillospiraceae bacterium | reverse complement strand
AAACCCTCGCCGCGCAGCTTTGTAGCGAGTTTAAGGAATTTTTCCCCAACAACGCCGTTGAGTATTTTGTTTCCTACTACGACTATTATCAGCCTGAGGCGTATATTGCCAACACCGACACCTATATTGAAAAGGACAGCTCGATAAACGACGAGATCGAGCGCTTAAGGCATAGCGCGACGGCGGCGCTTTCGGAACGGCGCGACGTTATCATAGTCGCGAGCGTGTCCTGCATTTATACGCTTGGTGATCCGCGCGATTATCAAAATATGGTGCTTTCCCTGCGCGTAGGTATGGAAAAGGACAGGGATGTTCTTTTAAAAGAGCTGACCGAGCTTCAGTATGAGAGAAACGATGTGGCGCCCGTGCGAAATCAGTATAGAGTACGCGGTGACGTTGTGGAAATTTTCCCTGCATACTCGCAGGAAAAAGCTATAAGAATTGACTTTTTCGGTGACGAAATCGACAGTATAACCGAGATAAACGTCCTAACGGGCGAGGTAACAAACCGCCTAAAGCACGCGGCGGTTTACCCCGCGTCGCACTATATCGTTCCGCGCGAAAAACTGCTTTCCGCCATTGACGAGATAAAGGTGGAGCTTGACGAGCGCATCGCATACTTTAAAAAGCACGACAAGCTTTTGGAAGCGCAAAGAATTGAACAGCGCACGAATTACGACATTGAGATGCTTCGTGAGGTGGGCTTTTGCAGCGGCATAGAAAACTATTCGCGAATGATGTCGGATAGAAAACCGGGCCAGCGCCCGTACTGTTTGCTTGATTATTTCCCCGACGACTTTTTAATTTTTGTGGACGAGTCGCACGTAATGCTGCCGCAGCTTAGGGCAATGTATGCAGGCGACAGGGCGAGAAAGCAAAGCCTTGTTGACTACGGCTTTAGACTGCCGTCGGCGTTTGATAACAGGCCGCTTATGTTTGAGGAATTTGAAAAGCTCGCAGGGCAAACCATATTCGTTTCGGCAACGCCTGCTGAGTACGAAAAGGAAAAGAGCGCCCAAATTGCCGAGCAGGTTATTCGTCCTACAGGACTCTTGGACCCCGTTATTGAGGTCAAGGGCGTTGAGGGGCAAATTGACGACCTCGTTTCCGAGATAAATATTAGGATAGAGAAAAACGAGCGCGTTTTGGTTACTACGTTAACCAAGAAAATGGCCGAGCATTTAACCTCGTTTTTAACTGATTTGGGACTTAAAGTTCGGTATATGCACCACGATATTGACACCATTGAGCGCATGGAGCTTATTCGCGGCCTTAGGCTCGGTGAGTTTGACGTGCTTGTCGGAATAAACCTACTGCGAGAGGGTTTAGACCTTCCCGAAGTGTCGCTTATTGCGATACTTGACGCCGACAGTCAAGGCTTTTTGCGTAGCGAAACCTCGCTTATACAAATTATCGGCCGTGCGGCGCGAAATAGTGAGGGTAAGGTTATAATGTACGCCGACGAGGTTACTCCCGCTATGCAAAGGGCGATTGAGGAAACCGAGCGCCGTAGACAAATTCAAATGCAGTACAATTTAGAGCACAACATTACGCCCAAAACCATCAAGAAGGACGTGCGTGACGTGCTTGAGATTAGTTCCAAGAACAGTGATACGGGCGAAAATAGACAGCTTTCGCGCATTGAAAAAGAACAGCTTATCAAGCAGCTTTCGGCCGAAATGAGAAGGGCGGCGCAGC
>CAZDLQ010000280.1:0-1703 GCA_964506315.1 uncultured Oscillospiraceae bacterium | reverse complement strand
GCTCAACCGCATACCATACACCGAAGTTCCGTTATCGGACGATTTCACGATCAACATAAGCGACTATATCGGCGTAAACAAAACTGTGGTTATTGCTAACCCCAACGCCCCTACGGGAATAGCTCTTTCACTCGACGAGATTGAGAGCATCGTTAAATCAAACCCGAACAACGTGGTTATCATTGACGAGGCTTATGTAGATTTCGGCGCCGAGAGTGCCGTTGGACTCATTAGTAAATACGATAATTTGCTTGTGGTGCAAACCTTTTCCAAATCGCGCTCAATGGCGGGCGCGCGACTCGGTGTCGCGATGGGAAATGAGAAGCTTATTGCCGACCTTAACACCATTAGATATTCCACCAATCCGTATAATGTAAACCGTATGACCGAGGCGGCAGGAGTTGCGGCGCTTTGCGACAACGATTACTATATGGACAACTGCAAAAAAATCGCTCAAAACCGTGAATGGACGGTAGACGAGCTTAAAAAGCTTGGATTTGAGGTTTTAGACTCAAAGGCAAATTTCATCTTTACAAAATCGGATAAAATCGACGGCGAAAAGCTTTATTTAGAGCTTAAAAAACGCGGAATACTTATAAGGCATTTTACAAAGGAAAAAATTTGTCAGTACAACCGTATTACCATAGGAACCATCGAGCAAATGCAAAAGCTGATAGACACGGTGGCACTTATATTACAGGAGAATTAGAATGAGAACTGCAAAAATAGAGAGAAAAACAGCCGAAACCGATATTAAGCTGAAATTAAACCTTGACGGTAGCGGCAAGTCGACAGTTGATACAAGCTGTCCGTTTTTAGACCATATGCTAACCCTTTTTGCCCGTCACGGACGCTTTGATTTAGAGGTCAAATGTGTGGGCGATATTGAGGTCGACTACCACCATACAACCGAGGACATCGGTATTGCGCTCGGTCAGGCGTTCAAAGAAGCGCTGGGTGATAAAAAGGGCATCACCCGTTACGGTGATACTACACTGCCAATGGACGAGTCGCTCATTTTAACTGCTGTTGATATTTCGGGTAGGGGCGGTTGCTACTATGAGGTAGAAATGCCTACCGAAAAGGTCGGCGATTTTGACACCGAGCTAAACCGTGAATTTTGGGATGCGTTTGCATATAACTCGGGCATCACGACCCATATGGTAAAATTTGCGGGCAAAAACTCGCATCACATAATCGAAGGCTGCTTTAAATCTATTGCCCGTACACTCCGAACTGCTGTGAGCATAGATAAGGCGTTTGCAAACGAAATACCCTCAACGAAAGGCGTTATAGCATGATAGCAATAGTTGATTACGGCGTAGGCAACCTTTTTTCCCTTATTTCGTCCTTTAAAAAAATAGGCGCCGATATATCGGTTACCTCCGACCCCGAGGTTATAAGGAACGCCGAGCGTATAATTCTCCCGGGCGTCGGAGCCTTTGAGGACGCGGCAAAAAAATTGCGCGACAGCGGTCTTGATAAGGTAATTATTGAACAAGCGCAAAAGGGCAAAAAGCTTATGGGCATTTGCCTTGGTATGCAAATGCTTTTTGAAAAAAGCTTTGAGTACGGCTGTCACGAGGGGTTGGGACTTTTGAAGGGCAGTATAGTGTCTATGCAAAATACTATACCCGACAATTTAAAAATCCCGCACATTGGCTGGAACGCCCTGAATTTTACACGCCAAAGCGATTTGTTTA
>CAZDLQ010000279.1:0-1710 GCA_964506315.1 uncultured Oscillospiraceae bacterium | reverse complement strand
ATCGGTCTCATTGGCTGATGAAGCGAGAAAGATGCTTTATATATAGTCCACACATTTTCATTTCATTTTAAATATTACGGCGCATAATTTTGGATTAGGCGGTTTGTCGACAAGCGCCAAACCCTACAATTATGAAACCTCAAAATTCGTATCCTTGCTTAAAAGATACTGTAACCGTGAATACGGAAAGAACATTTGGCAAGCGTCTTTTAACGACCACATTATTCGTGAGGAAAAGGACTACCTTAAAATTTGGCAATATATAGACAGTAACGCGCAAAAGTGGGAGCAGGATTGCTTTTATGTTAAATGAAGAGCGAGTGTAAATATTTACACCCGCTTTTTTACTTGCTTTTTATGCCGTTTTAATGTAAAATCTATGCGAGGGGTGAATTTATGCAGGTAAATTACAAAAATCAAAAACGATATAATACAGCAAAATATCCCATTAGACAGCCGCTTATAATTGTGTGGCTCATTTGGCTTTTGTCAAGAATAATGCTCATAGGCAAAAAATATAAGGTTGAAAAAATAAATATGGAAGGCCTAAAGCCGCCGTATATGATGCTCAGCAATCATATGTATTTTATTGACTTTGAGCTTGCGGCTATGGGTACGCTTCCCTATAGAGTTAATAACGTGGTCAGCATTGACGGCTACTATAGAAGACCGTGGCTGCTTGAGCTTATCGGCGCAATTTGTACCCGTAAGTACACGCGCGATTTGCATCTTGTAAAATCAATAAACAAGGTTTTAAAGCGCGGTGATATTCTCTCGATGTATCCCGAGGCGAGATATACCCCCTGCGGCACGCTTAACTTCCTGCCCGACTCACTTGGCAAGCTTGTTAAGATGAACAAGGTGCCTGTTGTGGCAGTTGTGCATCACGGCAATCACATTCACTCGCCGTTTTTTAACTACAGGCAAAAAAGAAAAGTGCCGATGCACACCACTATGACGCAGGTGTTGACGGCTGAGCAAATTAAAAGTATGAGCGTTGAGGAAATCAACGCGGCGCTTAAAGAGGCACTTTATTACGACGATTACAAGTATATTAAGGATAACGGCATCAAGGTGACCGAGCCGTTTAGAGCCGAGGGACTTCACAAGGTGCTGTATCAGTGTCCTGCCTGCAAGCAGGAGCACGTGATGGCTTCTAAGGGAACCGAGCTTTACTGCACAAAGTGCGGCAAGCGCTGGCAAATGAACGAGGACTGCACCCTTACTGCTCTCTCGGGCGAAACCGAGTTTTCGCACATTCCCGACTGGTACGCTTGGGAGCGCGAAAACGTTATTAAAGAGGTTAGAAGCGGCAGTTACAGGTTCGAGGACGAGGTTGAGGTTTACTCAATGCCGCGCTGCTGGAGGTTTGAAAAGCTTGGGAAGGCAACCGTCACTCACGATGCCGAAAACGGCTTTACCATAAAGGGACACTATCGCGGACAGGACTGGGAGATAAACCGCGTGCCCATTGAGATGAACAGCCTGCACGTTGAGTACGATTACTGTTATATCAAGCCGCTTGACTGCTTTGATATTTCCACGGAAAACGATTCGTTCTATTGCTATCCGCAAACCCACACCGACGTAATTACCAAGCTTGCCTTTGCAACTGAGGAAATGTACTATATGGCAATGGAGAAGACACGGCAAAAGGTTACGAAATAAATTAAAAGGAACTGTGATATTTCGGTGTATCACAGTTCCTTT
>CAZDLQ010000278.1:0-1723 GCA_964506315.1 uncultured Oscillospiraceae bacterium | reverse complement strand
CGTCTCGTATTGAAATAAGTTTTTTAAAAAAGCAAACAAAAAGCGTGTGCCATACGGCACACGCTTTTTTGCGGGCGGATGATATCCGCCCCTACATTATTTCAACCAACATTCATTAGAATTTGTAGGGGACGATGCCCACGACGTCCCGTTTTGTTTAACGGAACGACACATAGGTCGTTCCCTACGATGTTTAAATAACCGTGCGATAGGATTCGTAGGGGCGAACATTGTTCGCCCGTTTTTCCTTTATCTTTTCGGTATTGAAAAAAATTGTCTATGCTCAACTCATTAAATAGTAATGCTGCCGCTTGCCCTTTACTTTTTAGATTTAGAATGTTATAATATAGGTCAATAAACATTGGGGGAATGACCTATGGTAAAATATGACGTCGCCGTTTGCGGCGGTGGCTTTGCGGGAATTTCAGCAGCGCTTGCCGCTTCGCGTGAAGGCAAAAAGGTTGTGCTTTTTGAAAAAGAATATATGCTCGGCGGTTTGGGTACGTCGGGACTTATTACCTTATATTTACCCTTATGCGATGGCTTTGGGCATCAGGTTTCTTTCGGCATTGCCGAGGAACTGCTAAGGCTTTCAGTCACTTATGGCGCCGAAGCGGATTATCCGAAAAACTGGCTTGACGGTATTGGCACAAGAGGCGAAAAGGACAATCGCTTTGCGGTACAATACAATGCACAGGTGTTTGCGATTTTAGCGGAACAGTTACTGCTGAAAAACGGCGTGGATATCCTTTACGGCAGCTACGTTGTTGATGTGGACACCGAGGGCGGTCGTATCACCAAGCTTTACGTCGAAAACAAATCGGGTAGAACGCCTTACAGCGTCGGCTCGGTAGTTGATGCCACAGGCGACTGTGACATTGCAAAATTTGCAAACGTTCCCACCGAAACCTTTAAGCAAGGCAACGTACTTGCGGCGTGGTATTATTATGCTGACGAGCGCGGATATAAGCTTCAGTGCGTCGGTGCCTCTGACATACCTGACGAGGAAAAGACCGGCCAAGAGGAAAAGCCGCTTGTAGAGCGTCGCTTTAGCGGTCTTGACGGCAAGGAAATATCCGAAATGGTCTGTCTTTCGCACAAAACCACCCTTGAACATTGGCTAAAGAAGAGAGAAACCGACAAGACGGCGGTTATTTCTACTTTAGCCACCATTCCGCAAATTCGTATGACAAGGAAAATAGTCGGCGAATACGAGCTTGCGCACACCGAGGCACACACCTATTTTGAGGATTCTATCGGTATGGTTTCCAACTGGAAAAAGCGCGGCCCTATATATGAGATTCCTTTCAGGACTCTTTATAATAAAGCGGTTAAAAACTTGATTGCTGCAGGACGTTGCACTTCGGTAAACGAGACCTTATGGGACGTAATGCGAGTAATTCCGTGTTGCGCTGTAACAGGTCAAGCGGCAGGTACTGCCGCAGCAATGACGGATGATTTTTCATCCCTTGACGTTTCAAGCCTGCAAGAAAAACTTAAACGGGGCGGCGTTGTCTTGCACGAAAAGGATATTTTAGGTTAATTTAAGCATATAAAAAGCGAGGTGAAATTCACCTCGCTTTTTTTGCGGGCGAGAGATAACCGCCCCTACGTTGTTTATTTTTATGTTCGGTAGAATTGTAGGGAACGGCGATTTTCGACGTTCCGTTTTTTTTACATTTTACGGGAGGAGGGGAATGGGATACCCCTCCCCTACAATTTT
>CAZDLQ010000277.1:0-1724 GCA_964506315.1 uncultured Oscillospiraceae bacterium | reverse complement strand
TGGACTGTCAGAACCGCGAGGTGACCGAGCCGCAGCGAGCGGTGGCACGACGAAGTCGTGACGGGAGGATTGTAGCCGCCTTGGCGGCGTACAAAACAATCCCTCAGTCACCTTGCGGTGACAGCTCCCTTTGCACAAGGGAGCCTTCGGGCGAACACTGTTCGCCCCTACACAAAAACAAACAAAAAACGGAAGAGAAATTTTCTCTTCCGTTTTATATATCCTATGTATTAAACCTTTAACCTATCGGCCATCATGGCTTCGGCCTCGGATTTTTCTATGCCGTAAACGTAGGCGATTTCCTCAAACAGTAGGTTCTCGGCGCAGTCTAAGAGTCGTTCGTCCGCAAGGTGCAGCCTGCGGCCGTTTTCTACCTGCCTTTTCTTAAGACAGTAGAGCTCCCAAACCATACAAACAAGCTGTGTGCGGTCGCCGCTTTGCAAAATGCCGTCAAAACGCTGACGACGGTCGCTTTCGCTCTCGCAAGTAGGTGCGCCGTCAATTTTTGCCGCGGCAATAGCCTTTTCTAACTCGCTTTTTGTCAAAATAGTGTGGATTTTGGACACAAGTGCCTCGTTATTTGTCGGCACAAAAACCGTTGCGCTCCTTTGCATAAGCGGTTTTAACACGTAATACTGCGCACAAAAAGAGCCGAAACTTTTTTCGCACAAATCCTCGATCCTACAAACGCCTGTCGCGCTGTAAACAACTATCTCGCCTTTCTTAAACATAATTCACCCCGTAAAGATATGCCATGTATATATTATAACACAACAAAAAGCAAAATGTAATAGTTAAAAAAGACAAAAAATAAAAAAATTTTTCAAAAAACTACACAAAATTTCTAAATTTGTGCATTTTCGCGCAAATAACTAAATCTATGACAGTTTTCTACTTCTCGAAAATCTTGTATCGCTTAGAACGAATAGTCTCGACAAAATCCTCAACCGAGTAAATCGGCGCCTTGGTTTCAATTCCCGAAAGCTTCTTTTGGAGCGAACCTAAGTGGTTGTCACTGCCTGCGACTGTGGGTAGCTTGTAGTGCTTTGCGTAGAGCTGCGCCATCTTATTTTCGCTCTTGTAATTTTCGCTGTTTACAACCTCAACCGCGTCGGTAAACCGCGGATACAAGCTTATCGCATCCGACGAAATTTCCCTAAACGGATGCGCGTGAACGATAAACGCGCCGTTAAAACGCAAAAGCTCAAGCGCGTGCTGCGGCGGAAGATCAAGAATTTCGGGATGCTCGCAGTACCATTCGGGCGATAAGCCGTATATTAAAAAGTCGCACCGCTCGTGGAAGGTCATTTCAACGCCGAAAAACAGCTTTATTCCAATTTCACCTGCAAGCTGCAGGCCGTTAAAATATTCCTTGCAGTAAAAATCAATTTGCTCATCGCGCGATAGGGTCCTGTCACCGCCAAAATTACCGTTTAAAAAATGATTGGTGAGAAAAACTCCGTCATAGCCAAGCTTTTTGTAAAACGGCAGGCTCTCGCTAAGCGGTGCCTTGGCACAGCGGCTGACGGGCGCGGAATGTAGATGCGTTTCGTACTTGTAGATCACGGCTAAACCTCCGATACTGTCTTTAATTTAATTATAAAGTATATTTGAAAAATGTCAATAATCGAGCCAAACGATAGGCGATTTCCAATATTTTTTAACCCCTCACACCTTGACGGAGACACGGGAGTATAGTAAAATAATCTTAGAAACCAAAAAGG
>CAZDLQ010000276.1:0-1731 GCA_964506315.1 uncultured Oscillospiraceae bacterium | reverse complement strand
ATTCTCTCCCTCAGTTTCGCTAACGCTCAACAGCTCCCTCGTCAGAGGGAGCCAATGTTTTTTAAAGAAACAATCTTAAATCTCTAACCAAATCTTCCTCAATGTTTACAATCTTTTTTGTAATGTTCTTGGAGCGCTCATCCGCCGCCTCGTACTTGTTTAAATACTTGCAAAGCGACTTGATTCCCATATTACAGCCGTCGGTCATAAGATCGGCAATGGTGGCGTCACTGTTGTCGGCAAACATTTTCATTCCCGTTTTCATTTGTGACATCATTTCAGCCATAAGACTCGGCTCCTTGCCGTCGTCGTGATATTCCGTAAGAAGCTTTTCGATATCCGCGCCAAGCTCCTCGTGATGCGTGCGCGATTTTTTTAAAATTTCCTCAAGCGTTTTGCTCTCAACACGCGGCAACACGTCGTTTATGGAGTCAACGCCCATTTTAATGCCTGCGTCACATTCGCGCAGTAGCTTAATTGTATCTTTTTCAATCATATTCTCGCCTCCGCTTATATTTTGCACATAGCGGCAGGGAATATGCATTTTTTACATATAATTGTATTTTTTCCTAAGCGCAAAAAGGAATATAACTGCAACAAGCACGGCGGCCGCCTCGGCCACAATAACCGAAACCCAAATGCCGTCAATTCCCCAAAATATAGGTAGGATAATAACGGCGGCTATTTGGAAAACAAGGGTGCGCAAGAATGAAATAATAGCCGAAACAAGCCCGTTGTTAAGCGCGGTGAAAAAGCCCGAACCGAGTATCGCAAAGCCTGTGAAAATATACGAAAGTGAGAAGATGGCAAAGCCGCGTATCGTCATACTCAAAAGCTCTAAGTCATAGCTTGCAAAAATAAGGGAAAGAGGCCTTGCGAGCACCTCGCCAAGCACAACCATCAAGGCCGAAATAACAGCAATAATCACACAGCTTTTTTTAAGCAGGCTCTTAAGCTCTAAGGTGTTTTTCGCGCCGTAATGATAGCTTATAATCGGCGCCGAGCCAATGGAAAAGCCGATAAACACGCCGATGAAAATAAAGCTAACGTACATAAGCACTCCGTAAGCCGCCACGCCGTTTTCGCCCGCGTATTTCATAAGCTGAACGTTGTAAAGCATACCCACAAGCGACATTGATACGTTGCTCATAAGCTCGGAAGAGCCGTTAAAACAGGTTTGAAGCAGCGCCTTGCCGTCAAACTTGGCGCTTGTAAGCCAAATGGTGTCGGTGCTTTTAAGTGAAAAATAAACTATCGGGATAATACCGCCGATAAACTGACTTATTGCGGTAGCCACCGCCGCGCCGACAACGCCCCACTTGAAAACTGCCATAAATAAGGCGTCAAGTACCATATTTGTGACGCCCGAGATAATAGTCGATTTAAGCCCAAGCTGAGGCACCTCGGCCATTACAAAAAAGCTTTGAAACTCCATTTGCAGCATATATGCAGGTAGGGCAATAAGTATTATGCGCCCGTAAATTACACAGTAATTAAGCATCTCGCCCTCGGCGCCGAGTAGCGCGGCAATCGGTCTTATAAAAATAATACCGAGAATAGCAATAATAATTCCAAGCCCGATAGAAACGTACACTAAAAGCGAAAAAATACTGTTTGCTCTCTCCCTGTCACCCTCGCCGAGCGTCTTGGAAATAAGCGCGCTTCCGCCCGTGCCGAACATAAACCCAAGCGTGCCGAGTATCATTAAAAACGGCATAATAAAATTGACGG
>CAZDLQ010000275.1:0-1733 GCA_964506315.1 uncultured Oscillospiraceae bacterium | reverse complement strand
AAAGGGAGGTGGATTTGCCGAAGGCAAAGACGGAGGGATTGTGAAAAACAACCCCTCAGTCACCTTGCGGTGACAGCTCCCCTTACACAGGGAGCCTTATTTTTTATAAAATAATGCAAATCAAGCCGCTGCAGCCCTCGTTTATAATGCGCTCGATGGTTTCCTGCATCTTCATTCGGGCATCGGTGGGCATACGGTAAAGCTTGTTGTGCAGTCCCTCGTTAATAAGCTCGTGCAGGGATTTGCCGAAAATGTTGGAGTTCCAAATTTCCTTTGGATTCTCCTCAAACTCATTTAAGAGGTACATAACAAGGTCCTCGGACTGCTTTTCGCTTCCGACGGTGGGCGAAACCTCGGCGGTAATATCGGCGCGCATTAGGTGAATTGAGGGCGCTGAAGCCGAAAGCCGCACGCCGTATTTGCCGCCTTGGCGAACAATTTCAGGCTCGGCAAGGGTTAGCTCGTCAATTTGCGGCATAACAATTCCGTAGCCTGTGGCGTTGACCTCGTCAAGCGCGGGCTTAAATTTATCGTACTCGCGTTTCATTTGCGAGAGACTAATCATAGTGCGCATAAGGTCAGCTTCGTTATGAATTTCAAGCCCCGAAACCTCGCCGAGAACACCGTAAAACAGCTCGGGCTTTACCTCGGCCTCAATATCGGCGCTACCGTTTCCTAAATTGATTGACGCGATTCGCGAGTTTTCAACGTACTCGCAGTCGCAAAGGGTGTCGGCCACGCGCGCGACGTCGGAAATTTTATGAACGCCCTCGGCCGAGCCGAGTGCCGACGAGAAAATCGCCGATTTTATGGGGTGATTTTTGGGAAGGGTGTTTATCCAAAGCGGCATTTTTATGTTAATGTCGCGAATGGGAAACTCAAATAAAATTTCCTCAAGAATGTGCCGAATGTCGTCTTCGGAAAGGTGGTTTGCGTTTATCGGCAGTACGCTAACGCCGTAATTTTCCTGCATCTCTTGGGCGAGCGCGCGGCTCTCATTACTTTCGGGGTTTTGGCAGTTTAGTAGCACGATAAAAGGCTTATTGATACTTTCAAGTTCGCTTATTACGCGCGCCTCAACCTCGGCGTATTCCTCGCGCGGAATATCGGAAATTGAGCCGTCGCAGGTTACAACGAGGCCAATGGTGGAATGTTCGTTTATTACCTTTTGGGTGCCAATTTCGGCCGCCATATTAAAGGGGACGGCGGTGTCAAACCAAGGGGTCATAACCATTCGCGGCTGCTCGTCTTCTATGTAACCGAGGGCGCTTGGCACGATATAGCCGACGCAGTCTATCATTCGCACCGACAGCTCGGCATTGCCGTCGAGGGTAATTTTGGCGGCGTCCTCGGGGATAAATTTAGGCTCGGTTGTCATAATGGTGCGCCCTGCCGATGCCTGCGGCAGCTCGTCGGTTGCGCGCTCGCGCGAAAAGCCGTTTTCAATATTGGGAAGCACAAGACTTTCCATAAATCTCTTAATCAGGGTCGATTTACCCGTTCTAACCGGACCGACAACGCCAATGTAAATGTCACCGCCGGTGCGGGTGGCAATATCCTTGTAGATGTTAGTGTTTGTCATCTGTTTTCCTCCGTCCACACATTCGTTTGTATATGATTATGAGGACAAATTCCAAATTATGACAGGAAAAAGAAAATTGTGTGTTGGTTTTAATTTGCGGTTGTTGCATATCGTAGGGGCGAACATTGTTCGCCCTAAAAAGCCTCCCTTG
>CAZDLQ010000274.1:0-1743 GCA_964506315.1 uncultured Oscillospiraceae bacterium | reverse complement strand
TATTAAGATGGCGTGTAAGCATACTTTCAGGCATAATTGTTACCCCGAGATTTTGAACTGCCGCGGAAATAAGGGCCTGATTGCTTATGGATTCCATTATTGGAGTGACGACAATATTATTAAGAGCAAAAATGTGATCTAAAAATTCACGCGATACACTTTCGTCCTCTCGCAAAAGCAAGTCGTAGTCACAAAGCTCTTTAAGGGTTACGGTGTCGGGCATAGGATAATTACTACCGCACACCGCAATAAGTGTACTGCAGTTAACCAGCTTGGAATCTATATTGGGGTCGGACGGTTTGCCTTGAATGAACGCAAAATCGAGTGTGCCGTTTAGTATTTTTGACTCTATCACCGAGGTTTGATTTATAGAAATTTGAAAGTCGATGCCCTCGAAATTTTCTTTTAACCGTCTTAAAAGCTCGGGAAGCTTTTGCTTTCCTATTGTCAGCGACGAGCCAATTTTTAAACGCGGTTTTTGAGATGAGCTTAGTGCCAACTCTTCAAATTCATCAAAGGCTGTTACCGTTTCCTGTGCTTTGATAAGCAGGTTTTTACCCTCATCGGTTAAAAACAACCGTTTATTTATACGTTCGAAAAGTTTAATATTGTAGTTTTTTTCGATTTCGGTAATGGTATTACTAACCGCGGGTTGTGCAATGAACAGTTCCTGTGCGGCCTTCGTCATACTCAAATTTTTGCATACACAAATAAAAACCTTTAGATGCCGTATTGTCATATTCTCCTCCTTATAACTAAATGTTTATGAACTACATAATATTATACTATTTTACTTATAAAAACACAAGAGTTATAATAATATTTGTAGAAAGAAAAAGGAGAAAAAAGTAAATGGAAATGACAGAAATCTTAGGGCTACTCGGCGGCCTTGCACTGTTCCTTTACGGAATGCAAATGATGAGTAGCGGTCTTGAGGATGCCGCCGGAAACAAAATGAAAAAAATCTTAGAAAAACTAACGTCAAATAGATTTTTGGGCGTTTTGGTTGGTGCAGTAATTACTGCAATAATACAGTCCTCATCGGCAACAACAGTTATGGTTGTAGGCTTTGTGAATTCAGGAATGATGACTTTGCAACAGGCTGTTTGGATTATAATGGGTGCTAATATCGGCACTACGATTACGGGACAGCTGATAGCACTTGACGTTGGAGCGATAGCGCCGCTTATAGCCTTTATTGGCGTTGCGATGATAGTATTTTTGAAATCGCCGCGTGTGCATCACATAGGCAAAATTTTGGCGGGCCTCGGTATTTTATTTATCGGAATGGATATAATGAGCAGTTCAATGGCTCCCTTACGTGACTCAGAAGCCTTTGTTTCGCTTATGACTAAATTCTCAAATCCCGTTTTAGGCATACTTGCCGGTATGGTATTTACCGCGATTATTCAGTCTTCCTCGGCATCGGTAGGTATTTTACAAACCCTGGCGGTTGCAGGTGTTATCGGCTTTGACTCGGCGGTATTCGTCCTTTTCGGACAAAACATCGGTACCTGTATCACGGCGGTACTTGCCGCCATCGGCGCAAACCGAAGCGCAAAGCGAACAACTATAATCCATCTTTTATTTAATCTAATCGGTACAACAATATTTACCACAGCTTGTCTTACCTTGCCGATTACCGATTGGGTTGGCGGTATCACTCCCGAAGACCCGTCACAGCAAATTGCTAATATGCACACCATTTTTAATATAGTAACAACACTTATTTTACTTCCCTTC
>CAZDLQ010000273.1:0-1788 GCA_964506315.1 uncultured Oscillospiraceae bacterium | reverse complement strand
GGTGATTTGCTTGACGCAGTTTTTGAGCTTTTACCGAATGAAGAGGTAGAGGATTATCCCGAGGATTATATCAAGGTTGCCGTTATCGGCAAGCCAAACGTTGGCAAATCCTCACTTGTAAACAAGCTTGCAGGCGAGGAGCGCGTTATCGTTTCAAACATTGCGGGTACTACGCGTGACGCGGTTGACTCTATCATTGAAAACGAGTACGGCAAGTTTGTGTTTATTGATACCGCAGGAATAAGAAAACAAAAAAAGGTAGACGAGGCTATTGAAAAATACAGCGTGCTTCGTTCATATATGGCGGTTGAGCGCTCGGACGTTTGCGTTATTATGATAGACGGCACCGAAGGCTTTACCGAGCAGGATTCCAAAGTCGCAGGCTATGCTCACGACCAAGGAAAAGCCTGCATTATTGCCATCAACAAATGGGACGCCGTCGAAAAAGACGACAAAACCATGCGCGAGATGGAGAAAAAGTTAGAGGTTGATTTTGCCTTTATGCCGTATGCGCCGTTTGTGTTTATTTCGGCAAAAACGGGCCAGCGCACAAACAAGCTTTACGAGCTTATAACCTACGTGCGCGAGCAAAACTGCAGGCGTATTCAAACAGGTCTTTTAAATGATATGCTCGCTGAGGCAACCGCAAAAGTTCAGCCGCCGTCGGACAAGGGAAAAAGGCTCAAGATTTACTACATTACCCAAGCGGCGACCTGCCCGCCCACCTTCGTTTGTTTTGTTAACAACAACGAGCTTTTCCATTTTTCCTATCAGCGTTATATCGAAAACCAAATTCGTGCAACCTTTGGTCTTTCGGGCACGCCTATAAAAATAATTTCTCGCGAACGCGGAGAGGGTAAATAAGCACAATTTTCGGAGGCTTTGTATATGGACATTTTACTTAGAATAGTTATCTCAGCCGCAGCTTCTTATCTTTTGGGAAGCGTCAGCTTTGCGATAGTTATAACCTATCTTTTTACAAAAAAGGACGTGCGCGCTTCGGGCAGCGGCAACGCAGGAATGACAAACGTGCTTCGCACGGTTGGCGTGTTTCCCGCTATTTTAACCCTGCTCGGTGACCTTGGTAAAGCGGTTGCGGCGATATACGTTTCGAGGTATATTTTCTCGCCGCTAAGCATTGAAAACGCGGCACAAATCGGAATGTACGTCGGCGGTCTTTTTGTACTGCTCGGTCACATTTTCCCCTGCTTCTTTAAGTTTAAGGGCGGCAAGGGAGTGCTTACCTGCGCAGGCGTTTTCCTGGTGCTTGACTGGCAGCTTTGCCTTGTGTGCATCGCGATTTTCATAATAATCGCCTTCACAACGGGCTACGTTTCGCTCGGCTCAATTATTTCAATGGGCTCGGCGCCGATTTTAACGATCGCGGTCGGTCTTACCCTTCGTACCGAGATTTTGTCCACGGCGGCGGTGCTTTGGCAAACCTTTTTTGTATTTTTAATCGCAAGCATTTCGATTTTTATGCATAGAGAAAACATTAAACGCCTCATTCGCGGCGAGGAAAACGGCTTTAAAAAGCATCAAAAAAACAAGAATAAATAAAACTAAAAGGCAAATTATAGGTAGATGCTTTGTAAAAAGCTTCTACCTATTTTTTATTAGTGATATTGTGAGACAAGTCTCACAGTGATATTCTTTTTGGAAATACCTCGCCGATGGCGAAATATTTCCAAAAGAGTGATATTGAAACCTGCTGTTTCAGTGATATTATATTCGCCCTAAAGCTCGCGAAGCGAATATCACTTGGACTGAGTCCAAATAAAACTGCAT
>CAZDLQ010000272.1:0-1794 GCA_964506315.1 uncultured Oscillospiraceae bacterium | reverse complement strand
ATGCTTATTGCGATAAGCTGTGTGCTTGGATTTGCAAAATTCGGCATTGGGCAAGACGTTAATATCACATTTTTCTTTTTACCGATTTCAATTGCGGCAGTGCTTTTAGGACCGTTTCCTGCCATCGCGGTCGGCGGCGTTTCCGACCTTCTCGGCTGTATAATTCGTCCGACGGGGCCGTATTTCCCCGGCTTTACCCTAAACTATATGATTATAGGTCTCGTTTACGGCATTTTCTTCTACTCTAAAAAGCCAAAGCTTTGGAAAATAATTGTCGCGCGGCTTATTTTAGCGGTAGTAATTGACCTTATTTTAACTCCCGTTTGGCTCAATTTACTTTACGGCACACCGCTTGTTTGGGCGCTTTTTGCACAGCGAATTGCCAAATGCGCTATCACCTGCCCTATTGAAATCGTGCTGATGCTTATTGTAAACAACGCTGTCTACAAGCTGAAAGAAAAAATAGGAAACTAATAAAAACTCCCCGTTAGGATTTATCCTGACGGGGAGTTTTAGACTAATAGTCGTTACATATTTTTTATGTCCTTAAGTCTATATGTTTTGTTTTAAAAATTCCTCTAACTTGTCAAAGCTGCCGTATTTAAATAGTGAAAGCGAAATACTGTCACTGTTTATAAGACAGTCGGTAAGCAAAAAGCACTTCATTTTAAGGCGTCTTACCACCATATCGTCCGAAACGTCGTTTCCCACCATAATACATTCCTCGGGCTTTAGGTCAAGCTGTGACAAAATATCGTTATAATATTCTAACTTTGGCTTAGAATAACGGGTGTTTTCGTATGTAGTGACAAGGGCAAAATCCGAGGGTTCTAAGCCTGCCCATCTTATTCTACTATAGGTTGAAATGGTCGGGAAAAGCGGATTGGTTGCAAGCACAACAGCAATTCCCTGCTCTTTTAACCATTTTATAATTTTTGCGGCGTTCTCGTTTTTACCGCAAACCTCCGCTACCTTTTGAAAGTCGGTATTATAAAATTTTTCAAAATGCTCCTCGTCCTCTTTTGCCTTTTGGCCGTAGACCTCTATAAAAGTGTCCCAAAAAGCCTGCTCGTTGGTTTTGCTGCCGTCGTTATCGAGCATTTTATAAACGCCCTTATAAACGGTATCCAAAAACTTTTTAGGCTCGTATCCGAGAGCCGCAAAATAAGCCGCAAGGTATTTATAATAGGTTTTGATAAACACGTTTTGATCCATCGGGAGCAGCGTTCCGTCAAGGTCAAAAAGCACTGCTTTTATGCTCATTTACTATCTCCTTTTTTTGTAAACTAATCATATTATCATTATAAATTATAACACGCTATATGTCAAACAAAAAAGAAAACTGCGAAGGGCAAAATACCCTTCGCAGTTTATTTTAGTTAAAGAATCTCTTATTCGTAGAGCTTGGAGAGTCTTAAGAGGTGATCGTAACGCTCCTTAGAGTTCTCAACAGCCTTAGCGAAGAGAGCAGCAGCTCTTTCGGGGTTGGAACGCATAAGTGAAGAGTAACGAGCCTCGTTCATGATGAACTCCTTGTAGTCAGCGGTTGCTGCCTTAGAGTCAATAACGAACGGATTCTTGCCTTGCTCTTTGAGCTGAGGATTGAAGCGGAACATATGCCAGTAACCGCAATCTACAGCCTTCTTCATCTCGGACTGACAGTTAGTCATACCGCCCTTAATTGAGTGCATCTCACAAGGAGCGTAACCGATGATGAGTGAAGGACCGGGATATGCCTCAGCCTCTTGGATTGCCTTGAGGGTTTGATTCATATCAGCGCCCATAGCAATTTGT
>CAZDLQ010000271.1:0-1833 GCA_964506315.1 uncultured Oscillospiraceae bacterium | reverse complement strand
TCCCTCCGTCTTTTTGCTTCGCAAAAATCCACCTCCCTCGTCAGAGGGAGGCAGGGTATACTAACATTTCTTCTTTTTATTATGTAAAATTAGTGTTAAAAGTAGCATAATATATTCGTTAACCCCTTGAAATTGCGGTATCCTTTTGATATAATATAAACTGTTAAAATATGATTTTTTGTCAAAGCTATTTGGCAAAAAGTGAAAGGTGAGTATTATGGAAAAAATGCTTAAACAAATCGGCGAAATGGGAATCGTTCCCGTAATAAAAATTGACGATGCTAAGGACGCAGTTCCTCTTGCGAAGGCACTCGTTGAAGGCGGTCTTCCCTGTGCGGAGGTAACCTTTAGAACTGCCGCTGCTCCCGAGGCAATTCGCGCAATGACACAGGCTTATCCCGAAATGCTTGTCGGCGCAGGCACCGTTCTTTCAACCGAGCAGGCTGATTTAGCCGTTGAGTGCGGCGCTCAGTTTATCGTAAGCCCCGGCTTCAACCCCAAGAACGTTCAACACTGCATTGATAAGGGCTACCCCGTTCTTGCAGGCGTTTGCACACCTACCGAGGTTGAAATGGCTATGAGCTACGGTCTTTCCACCTTTAAGTTTTTCCCTGCTGAGCAGGCAGGCGGCGTTAAGTTTATCAAAGCGCTCGCTTCGGTTTACACTTCAGCTAAATTTATGCCCACAGGCGGCGTAAACGTAAATAATATTAAAGATTACCTTTCCTGCAGTGCCGTTCTCGCTTGCGGCGGAACCTGGATGGTTCCCAGCGACCTTATTGCTAAGGGCGAGTTTGATAAAATTCGCGATATGGTAAAAGAAGCAGTAGAACTTTTAAAGGAGATTAGAAAATAATGAAAAAGGTTGTAACATTTGGCGAAATAATGCTTAGACTCGCTCCCGAGGGATATTACCGCTTTGTTCAAGCTGATAAATACGGCGCAACCTTCGGCGGCGGCGAGGCAAACGTTGCAGTTTCTCTTGCTAACTATGGCTACGATGCCGCTTTTGTAACAAAGCTCCCCGCACACGATATCGGACAAGCCGCTGTAAACGAGCTTAGAAGATACGGCGTTGATACAACCAAAATTACACGTGGCGGTAATAGAGTTGGTATTTATTATCTTGAGAAAGGCGCTTCTCAAAGACCTTCAAAGGTAATCTACGATAGAGCACATTCCTCAATTGCGGAAGCTACAAGCGCTGACTTTGATTGGGATAGCATTTTTAAAGATGTAAAGTGGTTCCACTTTACAGGCATCACCCCCGCATTAGGCGATAACGTTGCCGAAATTTGCCTCGAGGCTTTAAAGAAGGCAAAGGAGTACGGCGTAACCGTAAGCTGTGACCTAAACTACCGTAAAAATCTTTGGTCAAAAGAGAAGGCAGGCAAGGTAATGGCAGAGCTTATGCCTTACGTTGACGTTTGTATCGCTAACGAAGAGGACGCATCCGATGTGTTCGGCATTAAAGCCGCTGATACCGACGTTACTCGCGGTGAGGTAAACCATGAGGGTTATAAGGACGTTGCAAAACAGCTCGCTGACCGTTTCGGCTTTAAATACGTTGCAATCACACTTCGCGAAAGCATCTCGGCCAACGATAATAACTGGGCCGCAATGCTCTATGACGGCAACGATTACTATTTCAGTAAGAAATATAAGATGCACATCGTTGACCGCGTAGGCGGCGGCGATAGCTTCGGCGGCGGACTTATTTACTCAATGCTTGAGGAAAAAGCCCCCCAAGCTATTATCGAGTTTGCAGTTGCCGCAAGCTGCTTAAAGCACTCAATTGAGGGCGACTTAAACCACGTCAGCGTTGACGAGGTT
>CAZDLQ010000270.1:0-1846 GCA_964506315.1 uncultured Oscillospiraceae bacterium | reverse complement strand
GAATAGTGTGTTAGCTGGCTTTGATTTTGAGGGAGATTTTGTCGGCGAGCATTGCGACAAATTCGCTATTGGTGGGCTTGCCCTTTTGGTTTTGAATGGTGTAGCCGAAATAGGAGTTTAAAACGTCAACGTCTCCCCTATCCCAAGCCACCTCGATAGCGTGGCGAATGGCTCTTTCCACTCTTGTAGAAGTGGTTTTATACTGCTTTGCTACGGTTGGGTAAAGCTCTTTAGTGATATGGTTTATAATTTCCCTATCGTTTATAGCAAGCATAATCGAGGTTCTTAAATACTGATAGCCCTTTATATGCGCGGGCACACCGATTTGGTGCAGTATATCGGTTATCATTACCTCTAAATCTATCTCGCTGAGTGAAATTCTATCGCTTTTTCTCGCTATTCCGAGGCGCTTATTTGCAAGCATCTCTACCCTTTCGCACAGCACCTCAAAGTCGAACGGCTTTAGTACAAAATAATCCGCGCCTGCCCCGATTACCTCGCGTCCGATTATGCCGTTATCAAAATTTGCGGTGACTATTATGGCCGGTTTCTTTTGATTTTTATTTGCTGTAATGGTTTTTATTACCGCCACGGCGTCGTAGTTTGCCATAACCGCATCAAGTATCAGCACGTCGTATTTTTTCTCGGCGCAGCATTTTAGTACCGCCTTACCGTCCTTTTGACAGGTGTCCACGTTATAGCCCTTTGACTCAAAGGTTGATTTTGCAATTTTAAGTGTATCGCGCATATCCTCTACAAGCAGTAGATTAAGGTTATTTGTCATTTTACTCTCTCCCGTCTAACTTCTTTTGTTTACTACATTTTACCATTCAAAACGCACCATTTCAACAATTTTTCCGCTTTTAAAAAAAGTTTGTAGACAGTTACAATTATGCGGTGTTTTTGCGTGGAATATCTTTCTTTTGCCTGTCATATTTTGTCGAATTAGGTAGAGAAATCTGTGTTGTTGATTTATATTTTGCTTTGTGTTATGATTTATTTGTAAAAAGTCTTTTGGAGGGCTTATGGAAAACAACACAAAGCTCATTGAGCAGTTTAGTCAGCTTGAAAAGCTGTGCAACGATATTTACGAGGATAATCACGGCGTTACACTATACATTGACGAGATGAAAAGGAAAAACGTTGCAGGCGCAAGATACGTTTCGGGGTGGCGAAGCGACCTTGAAAACCTTATTGACGTGAGGCACAAGCGAAACCGACTTTCGCACGGTGAGGTTTCGTTTGACACACCCTACGCCAGCGAGGATGACATTTTATTTTTAGCAAGCTTCAAAAGGCGAGTTTTAAAGCAAACCGATCCACTTGCTATGCTTAACATGGCAAGGTCACCAAGGAAAAGCGGAAAGCCTAAAAAGGATATAAATTTAGGCTCGGTTCTCTTTGCGGCATTCGTTGTTATTGCTTTAATTCTATTTATCTACGCGGCGTTTTCCAAATAACAGTAAAAAAGCAACAAGCCAACGCGTGTTATCCTTAACGGAGAATTATAATTTCCTTCAATTTTTGTTTAGAACCAGCATCGCATTTGTATGCACAAATTCAGTTGGGCAGTAGCCCAAACACTCTAACAACAAAAAAGAGAAGATTCGTTTTTCAGCGAGTCTTCTCTTTCTTTTGTTTGTTAAGTGATATGCTGACTAAAGTCAGCGTGATATTTTCGCTTTGCGAAAGTGATATTGAAGCCTTACGGCTTCAGTGATATTCTATTCGCCATAAACTTGCGAAGCAAATATCACTCGGCGTAAGCCGAATAACACTGCGCAGCAATAAAACTCGCCGCAGGCGAATAGAACTGGCGTGATACTCCGCTTGGAGTATCACGCCA
>CAZDLQ010000269.1:0-1848 GCA_964506315.1 uncultured Oscillospiraceae bacterium | reverse complement strand
AAATATGTAAAAAAATAAACAATCCCCCAGTCACTCGCAAGCTCGTGACAGCCCCCTTTGCACAAAGGGGCCACCGCTTACGCGGAATAGTATTTTAAAATAAAAAAATTAGACCGAGTGTCTAACGGCACTCGGGCTAATTTTGTGTCATAAAAAAACGGCGTTTTAAATACATATTTTAAAAGTCTTTTTTACATAGGAGAAGGTTATGGAAAAATTTGCGGATATGCTTTTAGATGTGGTAAGCGGCATAAATTCTTCGCTTTCTAACTACATCTTAATTATACTGCTTGTATCAGTTGGACTGTATTATACTTTCCGTACAAAATTCGTCCAAATCCGCTGCTTTGGAGAGGGTATAAAATCGCTTTTTGGCAACTTTTCAATGAACGGCGGCAAGCAAAATGGCGGACTTTCCTCGTTTCAGGCACTGACCGCGTCGATAGCGGCGCAGGTTGGTACGGGTAACGTAGTAGGTGCTTGTGCAGCCATTTTAATAGGTGGACCGGGCGCAATTTTTTGGATGTGGGTTCTTGCGTTTTTGTCTATGGCAACCATTTACGGTGAGGCGGTTTTGGCTCAGCAAACGAGAGTGGTTAATGAGGACGGCAGTGTTTTAGGCGGTCCGATTTATTACATAAAGAAAGCCTTTAAGGGCAGGTTTGGAAAATTTCTTGCAATATTCTTTGCCGTATCGGCAACCATTGCACTTGGCTTTACGGGTTTAACTGTTCAGTCAAATTCAATAAGTCAGTCCTGTCAAACTGCGTTTAATATTCCCGTTTGGGTAACGGGTATTGTAATTGCAGTTTGCTCGGCGTTTGTGTTTGTCGGCGGTATTAGTAGAATAGGAACGGTGTGTGAAAAAATTGTTCCCGTTATGGCAGGGCTTTACATTTTAGGCTCGCTTGCCGTTTTGATTATAAATATAAAGGATTTGCCCCAAAGCTTTGTAATGATATTCAAGTACGCTTTTTCGGCTCGGTCGGTAATTGGCGGGAGTGTCGGCTCAGCTATTTATTTAGCGGTTACACAGGGCGCAAAGAAAGGACTTTTCTCAAACGAGGCGGGAATGGGCTCAACCCCGCACGCGCACGCGCAGGCTAACGTTAAAAGACCGCACGAGCAGGGTGTTATGGCTATGATTGCTGTTTTTATTGACACATTTGTAATTCTTACACTCACTTCGCTTGTGGTAATTTCAACCCTTTTTGTAGGTGACGGCGCACTCAACCCCGAAAACTTTTCAGTGGGACAAACACTCGGAGAGGTTGCAGGTGCACTTGGACTTACAAGCACAAACCTTGCACAAACCGCCTTCGGAACGGCCTTTGGCAGTGCGGCGATTGGTAATATCTTTGTTGCCGTTTGTCTTTTGTTCTTTGCCTTTTCAACCATCATCGGCTGGAATCTTTTTGCAAGAATCAACGCAAATTACCTGTTCGGCAAAAAGTTCTTAGGTGTTTTCTCAATCATTTCGGTAATTTTTATCTTCCTTGGCTCAGTTATGAAAAACGAGCTTGTTTGGGAGCTTACCGATATGTTCAATAACCTAATGGTTATCCCCAACGTCCTCGCCCTTTTCGTCCTCGGAAAACACGTTTTTAATGAGGCAAAGAGCAAAAAGAAATCAAAAGAAACAACCCCCAAAACCGAAAATAACGAAAATAAAGAAACCAAAAAGTTTTATTCATAAAAAAGCCTCACTTGTAAAGGGAGGTGGCATTTTCGTAAGAAAATGACGGAGGGATTGTAGAATAAGGTATTCTATAAAACTTCAAAAAAATAATCCCTCAGTCACCTTTAGGCAAGGTGGTCTACGGGCGATTCGTGAATCGCCCCTACGGT
>CAZDLQ010000268.1:0-1857 GCA_964506315.1 uncultured Oscillospiraceae bacterium | reverse complement strand
CATTTATTACCGAAAAAAGTCCCTATCACGGTGCTTATCTTGCGGTAGTTGAGTCAGTTTCTAAGCTAATTGCAACAGGTGCAAGCTTTGAGGACGTTTATTTAACGTTCCAAGAATACTTTGAAAAGTTAGGCCGTGACGAAAAGAGATGGGGCAAACCGCTTTCCGCACTTCTTGGCGCATTTATGGCTCAAAAAGACCTAAAAATCGGCGCAATCGGCGGTAAGGATTCGATGAGCGGAAGTTTTGAGAGCTTAGACGTTCCGCCCACACTCGTTTCCTTTGCAGTTACAACGGGAAAGGTATCCGACGTTGTTTCTCCCGAATTTAAAAAGGCGGGCAACAAGGGTTATCTTATTTCGCCTAAATTTAATGAAAATTTACTTCCCGATGCTAATTCGCTTGTTGAAGTGTTTGGTAAAGTAAACGGTCTTATTAAAGAGAAAAAGGCGGTTTCTTGTTACACCATTACCCTCGGCGGAATTGCGGAAGCTGTTATGAAAATGTGCTTTGGCAACTCACTTGGCTTTGAATTTATTGGTGCACTGCAAGTTAATGATTTGTTTGATTATAAATACGGTTCGTTCTTAGTCGAGAGCGGTGAAGAAGTCGAAGATGCAGTGTTGATCGGTACTGTTACCGAAGATATGAAGATATCTTTGGACGGAGAAGCTGTTTCTTTAGATTCGCTTGCTAAAATTTATGAAAACAAGCTTGAAAGTGTTTATAATTGTAACGTATCGAGCGAAAAAACTTCTATTGAGAATTTTGTGTACTCAGCTGAAAATAGAACTGCTCCTGCAATAAAGGTTGCAAAACCAAGAGTTTTAATACCTGCTTTCCCGGGAACAAACTGTGAGTTTGATTCCGCAAAAGCAATGCGCGATGCAGGCGCGGAAGTTGAAATTATGGTTATAAAGAACCTAACATCTTCCGCTATTAAAGAAAGTATCAGCGAATTTGCCGCAAAGCTTAAAAACACTCAAATTATATTTATTCCCGGCGGTTTTTCGGGCGGTGATGAGCCTGACGGAAGCGGTAAGTTTATTACTGCGTTCTTTAGAAATGGCATAATTAAAGACGGCGTAAACGACCTTCTTTCAAATCGCGATGGCTTAATGTGCGGAATTTGTAACGGATTCCAGGCGCTTATAAAGCTTGGTCTTGTGCCTTACGGACAAATTATTGACACCGATGAAAATTGTCCCACGCTTACGTTTAATACCATTGCGCGCCATCAGTCGAAAATTGTAAGAACAAGAATTGCCTCAAATAAGTCACCTTGGCTTGCTCTTACACAGCCCGGTGAGATTTACAATGTGCCAATTTCGCACGGTGAGGGTAGATTTATTGCCGATGAGACGCTTATAAAGCAACTTGCCCAAAACGGACAAATTGCAACACAATACGTTGACTTTGACGGCAATGCAACAATGGATATTCAGTTCAACCCAAATGGCTCGGTTTGTGCTATTGAGGGCATTACCTCGCCCGACGGAAGAGTTTTTGGAAAAATGGGCCATAGCGAAAGAATTGGAAATGGTCTTTACAAAAACGTTCCGGGGGATTATAATATACGTATGTTTGAATCAGCAATACGATATTATAAATAAGTAAGAGGTAAAAATAATGGGATTTAAGTCAGACATTGAAATTGCACAGGAATGTGTGATGCAACCAATAACCGAGATTGCAAAGTCGATAGATATTGACGAAAAGTATCTTGAATTACACGGAAAGTATAAGGCAAAGATTGATACAGCCTTAATCAGTGAGTCTAATAAAAAGGACGGAAAACTGATTTTGGTAACCGCAATTACTCCCACACCTGCAGGAGAAGGCAAGACCACTACAACT
>CAZDLQ010000267.1:0-1862 GCA_964506315.1 uncultured Oscillospiraceae bacterium | reverse complement strand
TTGGTAACAAGCTTACAAACAAGCCAACCAAGTCCAAAACCGAGGGAAACCGAAACAATGATACCGTAAAGCACGTTAACCCACTCGGCTCCGTTTACGGCGCTAAAGCTACCGTTTAGAGCGATTGCGCTACCTGTAAGGCCTGCGATGAGCGCGTGACTTTCACTTGTTGGTATTCCAAAGAAAAATGCAACCGTAGCCCAAATAACTATAGCAAACATGGCCGCGCTTAGCGCCACTATTGCTTTTTTAGGGTCGTCACCGAAGTCAACCATTTTAGTGATGGTTTCGGCAACCTTTGGGCTAATCAGCGTCATAAGATAAACGCCCAAGAAGTTAAACACAGCGGCCATTATAATTGCGGCGCGTGCGGGCATACATCTTGTTACTACACAAGTCGCGATAGCGTTAGGAGCGTCGGTCCATCCGTTTACAAGTATTACGCCGATTGTAAGCGCAACGGCTATAAACAGCAGTGGATTGTCTACCATTGCGCTCCAAAAGCTTGAAAGTGATAAATCCATTGTTTTTCCCCTTGATGTATTTTTTAAGGTCTATGGTTTAATTATAACTTATAGAAAATTCATTTACAAGAAAAATTTTCTTATTTTTTGTGTTTTGTTGCGTTTTCATAAAATTTTTTGAGATTTTTATTTATTATTTCAATATAAAAACGAAAAAAGATGCCTTGTCGGGCATCTTTTTTATTCAAACGTATTTATAAAACGGTTACAACGCTTTCATATATAATCTAACGGTTTTTTCGTGTTTGTTATTGTATTTTCTTAAAAGCTCAAAATCTAATTTTTCGTGCAGTTTAATGCTTGCTACATTACTGTCCTCTATATCCGCCACTGCGATTGTATATCCCCTATCTTTAGCGTAATTCAACGCCGACACAACTGTGTAAAGTCCGAAGCCTTTACATCTAAATTCATCTTTAATTTCGGGCGCACAGCTTATAATGTGCTGAGAGTGAGCAAACATATTCACAAATCCCATTACTGTATCGTTTTTATGCGCCACTAAAATTTCAAAATAGCTGTTATTGTAAATTTTATCTATGCTTTCCTGTATCATTTTTTGTTTTTGGTAAGCGGGCATGTTATCGTATGACGTGCCGATAAAGTCACTTATATTGTTTAAAGTTATCGGTTTTAAACGTATCATTTTAAGCTTCCCTTTTATCTAATTTTACAAAATTTTTATATTCCCAGGTTTCCTCGCGGGTTTTAGTGCCGTCATTATCGTAGGACGTGGCCTCTTTTTTCACAAGCCTACCGAGCTTATCATAGTGATAGTTTTCTTCCGTATAATGCTTCATTTCGGTTTTGTAATAAGACACCGTTAAATAATACGAGGACGTTTTGCTATAGGTAAGTTTTCCGTCCTTATAGGTATAGTCGGTTTGTTTTGAAATGTATCTAAAATCGCTTGCCGGCGCATAATCATACTCTATTTTTTTGGTTTTTTGATTATTGGAGTCGTATTGATATTCGATTATAAGTTTTTCCGCGCCGTCCGAATAGCACTCAGTTTCTTTTATTAGGTTGCCTCGCTGGTCGTACTCATATTTATAGGCGCGAGGCTCTACGTCAGCACCTGAAACAATTTCTCTTTTTTGGAGCTGTCCGTTTTGATTATAGATAAATTTATAAGCGGTCTCGGTAACGAAATGCGTGTCAGTTACGTTTATTGAGAAATATTCGGTGCGGTTTTGCTCTTTTATTTTGTTGCCATTTTCATCATAGGTGTATGTTGTATCAAAACGCGAGCCGAGTCTATAAAATAAGTTACCTTTTTCGTAATATTTTTCGGTAGTAACGTTGCCGTGGGAGTCATATTTATAGGTGTACTTATAT
>CAZDLQ010000266.1:0-1872 GCA_964506315.1 uncultured Oscillospiraceae bacterium | reverse complement strand
AAAAACACGCGTGGTGCCTTGTATAAGACACCACGCTTTTTGTTATTTTTACGTTTAGCGGGCGGTTAATATGTATACCATCATACTACATTATACATAGCTTGCTCCCGCCGTATCGTTGTAATTTTATGTAGCGTCAGGCCCAAGGCCCTGCCCTACGGTTTCGATTTACGTTTGGTAGAACCCGTAGGGGCAGAACCGTTCGCCCGTTTTTGTCTTTATTTTTTTGGCGGTGTGTCGGTCGATTTTTTACGGCGTGCCGCGTCCTTTTTTAGCTTACCTTCCGAAACACGCTGGGCCTCTTGTAATACAATCCCAATCAACGCACCAAGAACCCTAAACACGCGCGCATAAAGCACAAGCTCCAACTCAAACTTTTCCTCGCCGCCGTTATAATCACAGGTGATGCTTATATCCTTGCCGCGTTCCTTAACCTTCATAAAATTATGGATAAACGCAAGGGCGGGATTGACCACCGCGCAGTATCTGCCGTAGCTTATCGCCGTATCGGCGGCATCTTCTTTGGCACAAACTATTTTTAGCCTGAGCTTTTTTATCACGCACCGCCTTAAAAGCTCGACGATTTTTTTAAGAAGGTCTAAAATCAAATCAAAGCTTTCCTTGACAGTGTCAAAAACACCCGCTTTTTTTACGTGTGTTTTAACCCGCTTTTTTTCAAGTCTTGAAAGTCCCGCCGCTTTTTTAAGAGCATCGACAAGCGCGTTGTTTCGGCTCGGTTTGGGATTGGGCTCGTCACCGAAAACCTTGCCCAAAAATTTGAACCTTACCTCAAATTCGCCGTTTTGGTCTGTTTTCAAAATCACGTAAATAGGCAGGAAAAGAGCCGCGGCAATAGTGAGCGTCAGCGCGCCGATTATTATAAGAAAAATCTTCATATCCCTGCCCCCTTTTTGTGTTTTTTCTAAAATTTACTTAAATTTTTTGCTCGGCCTTTCAATAAAAAGCTTTCTTGTAACAAAGTTGTAAACCATAACGATTACGGTAGCCGCAACCTTTACGAGCATATAGTTTATATGCATAAAATCAATGCCGATTTTCATAAGCAGCTCGGTAAGCACGAGCCCGATTATGCTGAAAATTACAAACAAAATAAAATTGCGTTTTTGGTTTTTTTTGCGGTCGACGTCAAAGACAAAATAGATGCTGAGTACGTAGTTTAAAATCACCGAAACGGTAAACGAAATTGCCGCCGCGAGAAGCACGTGAAAGCCCGCAAATTCCTTTAAAACGTAAAGCACGGCAAAGTCCACTACAAAGCAAACCGCGCCGACTATTCCAAACCTAAACATCTGCAGTATAAGTGAAAACAGCTTGTTCATTTTCCTTCTCCATTTTTTAGCTTTGTACCTATTATTTCCAAAAGTTTTCCTTATATTTATTATACCACTTTGGGTTTTATTGTCAACTTAGCCGCAGTACAATATACGTTCTTTGTGTATCGTAGGGGATGGCGCCTACGACATCCCGTTTCTCCTTTTACGTTTCGCGGACAGTCCGGGATGCCTGTCCCTACATTATTCAAATTCACATACGATAAAATTCGTAGGGCACGGCGATTTTCGACGTGCCGTTTTGTTTTGCGGCGCGTCCACAAGGGCCGCGCCCTACATTGTTCAAATTTACGCTCAATAGAATTTGTAGGGACAGGCCTCCCGGACTGTCCGCCAAGACTTGCGGGCGGATAATATCCGCCCCTACGTTGTTTAAGCCAAAGTACAATAGAATCCGTAGGGGCGAATATCATTCGCCCGAAGGCTCCCTTGTGTAAAGGGAGCTGTTGAGCGCAGCGAAACTGGGGGATTGTTTTGTACGCCGCCAAGGCGGCTACAATCCTCCCGTCACGACTTCGTC
>CAZDLQ010000265.1:0-1873 GCA_964506315.1 uncultured Oscillospiraceae bacterium | reverse complement strand
TTGACAGGTGGTTTGTTATATGTCATTGGTTTTTCTTGGCTCCCTCTGACGAGGGAGCTGTTGAGCGAAGCGAAACTGAGGGAGAGAAAAGTTAGACTGTCATTCCTTGCGCTCGGCTGCTTGTCTACCTCGTCAAAAAAGGCAAGATCTAACCGTTTTTTAATTTTCCGTTTTCTTCCAAATCGCTTAGGATTTGCTTGATTTGCGCCTTGACTAAAAGGAATGCCTGCTCGTTTTTGCCGCCCGTCAAAATAACGTCGGCGTACACCTTGCTCGGCTTTACGTAGGCGTTATGCATCGGCTTTACGGTTGACAGGTACTGATTTATGACGCTGTCAAGGTCACGTCCGCGCTCCATTATGTCGCGGCGCGCGCGGCGCAGTATGCGCTCGTCGGCGTCGGTTTCAACGTAAATTTTAAGGTCCATACACTCTCTTAGAGCAGGGTCGTGGAATATAAGAATGCCATCAATTAAAATTATCGGTCGGGGCTCTATCTCGGTGACGCGGTCGCTTCTTGTGTGCTTTGTAAAGTCATACACAGGGCAAAGCGCGGTTTTGCCGCTTTTGAGCTCTTCCAAATGGCGCACCATCAGGTCAAACTCTAACGCCTCGGGGGCATCGTAGTTAAGAAGCGCCCTCTCCGAAAGCTCAAGCTCGTCGTGCGGAAGATAGTAATTGTCACAACTGATTAGCGAAATGTCGTTGGGAAACGCCTGCTTTAAACGCTGTGCAAAGGTGGATTTTCCCGAGCCGCTACCGCCTGCAATACCGATAATATAAGGTTTCATATTTGGCACTCCTAAAAATTATTTCCCTGCAAATTACACCTTTAGTATACCCCAAAGCGCCGCAAAGTGTCAAGACGAAGTGACGGTTGAAATTTGCAAAGTTTTGTGTTAAAATCACAATATACGCAAACTCTAAAAGGAAGTGACGTTATGCACGATTTTAAGTATAGCGAGCTTATCGCTAAAATCAAGAAAAGAAGAAGATGGGTAATTGCGATAATGGTAGTCGCACTTATTGCGATTATGCTGTTTTCGGGGTCGTCTTACATTGAGGTAATGGGCGAGCCTGTGGTTGATAAAGCCGGACTGCACCCTGCTGTTACCGTTCTGCTTATTCTTTTATGCTTTATCGTCACGTTTATTGCTTTTTCCGCCGTTTCAATACCGCTTTTCTCGTCGATGGATCAGGAATGTGACCCCGAAAAGCAGCTTATTTTAAATATGCATTTAAACAAAACCAACAGTGCCGACGTCGACGCAATTTTTGCTTGCGATTATCTTTATCTCGGAATGTATATCGAGTGTATGAACTACGCCAAAAAGCTTGTTGCAACAGGCAAGGAGCTACCTGTGCTGACGGGACTGTTTTGCAAGGCGCGTTGTGAATTTTTGATGGGCGACTTTGCCTCATTCGGTCAAACCGCAAGCGACTACGCCGCAACGCTGTCGGGCTGCAAAAAATTAAAGGCAAAACAGCTTGAGGCTCACCAAAAAATCGGAGAGGTTTTGCGCCTTATGTTTGCTATTTCAAGTGGCGACGCGGCGACCATAAACGAGCTTCGCGGCCGCATTGAGCCTTGGGCGCAGTCAGTGGCTATTGAAGGCTTTATAAACTACGTAAAGGGTCTTGCCGCCGCCCAAATCGGCGACAAGGACGAGGCGGTTTACAGGTTTAAGTCGGTAAAGGAGCGCTGCTCCAAAACCGTTTTCGCAAGCCTTGCCGACCAGCACCTTGCAGGTCTTAGCGAGCAGACAAAATAAATATATAGGGAACGGCCACACGGCCGTTCCTTTTTGTTTGTACGTTTTTCTCTCCCTCAGTCAAAACCTTCGGTTTTGCCAGCTCCCTCGTCAGAGGGAGCC
>CAZDLQ010000264.1:0-1882 GCA_964506315.1 uncultured Oscillospiraceae bacterium | reverse complement strand
CTTTCAAGAATTATGCTTGCGATTAAGACTACGCTTACAAACGCTGACTTAACCGATACGCTTATTTTTGACGAAATTGATACCGGTGTAAGCGGAAAAACAGCAAGAAAAATCGGCGAAAAAATGAGACAAATTTCCGATAAAAAGCAGGTACTTTGTGTAACTCACCTTGCGCAAATTGCTTCGCTTGCAAATAATCATTTGCTTATTAAGAAGGAAATTTTGGGAGATAGAACCTACACTTCAGTTAAATCTCTTGATATGTCCGAAAGAATTTATGAGATAGCGCGTATAATGGGTGGCGAAAACATAACTGAAATGACGCTTAAAGCGGCGGAAGAGCTTATAAAATAACGTGAGAGGATTTGTACATAGTGAAGATAAACTTGTTCGGCAAAACGGTTGAGCCTGCATGCGCACACTGCAAGCACGGAAGAAAAACACCTAACGGAGAGAATGTTTTTTGTGCGAAAAAAGGTGTTGTGGATGCGTACAACAGCTGCAAATCATATAAATACGATCCTTTAAAAAGGGTGCCTAAGAAGGTTAAATTACAAAATGATTTAACCGAAAAAGATTTTTCTATATAATTTTAAAAAAAATTTACAAAAATTGTTGCAAATTTAATTTAATTGTGGTAGTATTAAGTAGTTAATAAGGTTTTTGGAGGATTATTAAATGAATGTATTCGAAATAATTGCAGGAGTTCTTCTTATTCTTACAAGTATTGCGGTTATCGCACTTGTTATGATGCAGGATTCAACTGATGGTATGTCTTCAGTAATTTCCGGTGATTCTTCACAATCATATTTTAGTGCAAACCAGGGAAGAACCAAAGAAGAAAAAATGAAAAAGCTCACTAAAATTTGTACCATTGTACTTATGGCTCTTACACTTGCCGTTGGCATTGTAAGCCGTTTTATATAAGTCAATAATAACAAAAATATTTTGGAGGAAATAATTATGAAAAAGTTTGCAGTTCTCTTATTCTCAATTGTTATTGCAGTAGTTGCATCCGTAACAGCTTTTGCTGCATCAAGTCCCAGCGGTCCTGTTATTGACGATAAGTATGATGTTGTTGGTAAGGTTACTAAGGACGATAAGGCTTATTCGGGCATAACCGTTGCTTTTGATGGTTCCGAAACTAAAGTAACAGGTGAAGACGGTACCGTTAAGTTTGAAGACGTTGTTGTTGGTACACACAAAATTGTTTTTTCTAAAGACACTACTACTTTAGATGAGATTACTATTAACGTAATTAAGGGCGAAGAAACAAAGTCGGTTAAGACTTCTGATGATGTTTACGACGTATATGTTAAGTCGGGCGTTTCCACAATCTACATTAACTTTGATGCTGCTTCCGAGTCTGACATCGTAATTACCGGTGCAAATTCCGTTGGTAACGATTCACCCGACAGCCCTCCGACAGGCGACTATAGCGTTTATGCTATTTGCTTTGCTTTGATGGTTGCTTTCTCGGGAATCCTCGTTTCAGGATATTTCAAAAAGAGATTTAACTAAATCATAGCTTTTTAAAACCCTGCAAAATCAATTTGGTTTTGCAGGGTTTATTTTTTTAACTTGACTTAGTTTTTTATTTGACATAATACACAAATAAGGGTATAATTATACTGATAAAGTATTTGTTAAGGGAGGGATTGTAATGGCCAAGAAAGCGAAAAAAATATGGAACATTCTCTTTTATACGTTTATAGCCGTTTTCGTGATTTTAGCGATAGTGTTAATTGCTGTTCTTGACGGCTGTTTTGAAACTATACCCACCTATAACAATGGCTCGGAAAATACGTCTTCCTCGATATCTCAGGAAGAGCTTGTCGACAATCCTATTGACTTTGCACATTGGCGCTCGATAAATTCGGAA
>CAZDLQ010000263.1:0-1895 GCA_964506315.1 uncultured Oscillospiraceae bacterium | reverse complement strand
CTCATTCACAAGCAATTTAATATTTAATTTTGTCTAAACTTTGGGGTTCACTTCATTGCGGGTGGTTTTTGTTTATATTAGTCCTTTTTCTCTATATATTCCTTGCAAATTATATCTCCGCCTAACACCTCAATAGGTATCCATTTTGGATATACCTTGCAGGTGGGCGTTCCCCGATTGTGAAGCTGACAGTGATTACACAGCTTTACCGCGTTCTTAGGTATAAAATTATCCATATTTTCTTTTGTCATTTTTTATTACCTCCGTCAACTCTTTTTATTATTATACATTTTATCAGCATCATTTTCAATATTTTTAAAAAATAACTGTAAAAGAGTTTTTGTTCGTTTTTTGCATAAAATTCCTCTTTTTCATAAAACTAAAAAAGAAAACAAATTCGGAGGAATAAGGATGCTTAAAAAAATAGGACATACAGTGTTTTTTGAAAGACCGCCGAGCGTTCTCTCGTTTGCGTCGGTGGTGGGCAAAAAGGAGTCCAACGGACCGCTCAGCGAGCTGTTTGACGTGATAGAAACCGACGCGCTCGCAGGCGAAAAAAGCTTTGAAAAAGCCGAAGCTAAATTTCAAAAGAGCGCTGTCACACACGCCTTGTCAAAGGCTAAAATAAAACCCGAACAGGTCGATTTCATTCTCGGCGGCGACCTCTTAAATCAGTGCATCAGTTCGTCTTACGGACTTCGTGATTTCGGTATCGCCTTTATCGGCCTTTACGGCGCCTGCTCGACTATGGCCGAGTCGCTCGCGCTCGCCTCGCTCTTGTGCGCCGCAGGCGCGGCTGAGCACGCCTGCGCGGTCAGCTCGTCGCACTTTTGCTCGGCCGAGCGGCAGTTTCGTTACCCCATTCGCTACGGCGGTCAGCGCGCTCCCACGTCGCAGTGGACGGTGACGGGCGCAGGCTCGGTTATCGTTTCAAGAAGAGAAAATAAAAAACTTCCCAAAATCCACGCAGTAACCTTCGGAAGAATTGAGGACCTCGGCATCACCGATATAAACAATATGGGCTCCGCAATGGCCCCTGCCGCCGCGTCTACCATTTATCGCTTTTTAGAGGATAGCAAAACGGAGCCGAGCGATTATGACCTTATTTTAACAGGCGATTTGGGGCGTCTTGGAAGCGACCTTTTGGTGCGGCTTTTAATGGACAACGGCGTGGATATAAAATCGCGGCACAACGACTGCGGTCTTATGATTTACGATATACAAAAACAGGACGTGCACGCAGGCGGCTCGGGCTGTGGTTGCAGCGCAAGCGTGCTTTGCTCTAAAATCTTAAGAGAAATTTCAGCGTGTAAGCTTAAAAACGTGCTGTTTGTGTCAACAGGCGCGCTAATGTCGCCCACAAGCGTTCAGCAGGGCGAGAGCATTCCCGGTGTGGCGCATTTAGTTCATATTACGGGCGCGGAGGTGTAGAATGGAAACTGCAATAAATATTTTAAAAGCGTTTTTGGTGGGCGGCGTTTTTTGCGCTATAGGTCAAATACTCATTGATAAAACGGCCCTAACCCCTGCAAGAATACTCACCGCCTACGTTGTCAGCGGCGTTATTCTCGGCGCGCTGGGAATTTACAAGCCGCTTGTGGAGTTTGCAGGCGCAGGCGCAACCGTTCCGCTTACGGGCTTTGGCTACACACTTGCTGACGGCGTGAAAAAAGCAGTCGACACCCACGGCCTTTGGGGCGCGGTTATGGGCGGACTTAGCGCGACGGCGGCAGGTATAACCGCGGCAATCTTTTTCGGTTTTATTTGCGGACTTATATTTCGTTCAAACGAAAAAAACAGCACCTGATAAACAGGTGCTGTTTTAAAAATGCAATACAAATTAGCCGGCCTTGTTGAGCTTACAGATAAGAGCCGATTTCTTTCTTGCAGCGCAA
>CAZDLQ010000262.1:0-1895 GCA_964506315.1 uncultured Oscillospiraceae bacterium | reverse complement strand
ACGGCTCTTTGGGAAAGAAGAAATAAAATAAAGTAAAAAAGAAAATCCCGCGGATATAGCCAAGTGTTCTTAAGGACACTTGGCTAGTTTTATTCGCCAAAGGCGAGTTATATTGCTTCGCAGTTATATTTGGACTTCGTCCAAGTTATATTGCCTTCGGCAGTTTTAGGGCGAATATAATATCACGAAAGCCGTAGGCTTTCATATCACTTTTGCCTTTTGGCAAAAATATAACTGCAAACGATAGTTTGCAATATCACTTTTACACACCGAAAAAGAAATGTTATTTTCGGCAAGTAATACCTTTCTCAAAATATGTAACCTACTATGACACTTTCAGCTTGAAAGTGCTATTTTTCTTATTAAAAAGAAATAGGGAGAAACTTCTTTACGAAGTGTCTCCCTACGGGTGTCTTTTTAGTTTTATAGATTTGCGAGGGTGTTCATTACGTAATCGGCAAACTCTTTGCAGGTTGCGCCGTCACGGTCACCTGTTACAACAACCTTCTTTTCGGTTTCGTTACATATTTCAAGTGCTTTAGAGAGCTTGTCAGCCTTATCGGCCATTGCGATATGACGAAGCATCATTTCGGTTGCCTTGAAAATGCTTGAGGGGTTAGCATACTCGCCGATTCCCTCTTCGATCATACGGGGTGCTGAGCCGTGAATAGCCTCAAACATAGCGTATTTATCGCCGATATTTGCACTGCCTGCAGTTCCAACACCGCCTTGAATTTGAGCGGCCTCATCGGTGATAATATCACCGTAAAGGTTCGGAAGCACGAAAACCTGAAACTTACTGCGAATAGCAGGGTTTACAAGGTTGGCAGTCATAATATCAATGTACCAGTCCTCAGCATTGATGCCGGGGTAATCCTTTGCAACCTCGTGGCAAAGTGCGGTAAACTTGCCGTCGGTCTTTTTCATAATATTTGCCTTGGTTACAATTGAAACCTCAGTTTTGCCGTTATTTTTTGCGTACTCAAAAGCGGCTCTTGCAATTCTCTTGGTGCCTAAATCAGTGGTTACCTTAAAGTCCATTGCAAGCTTATCCGAAATTTCTATACCCTTTGAGCCGAGCACGTATTCGCCCTCGGTGTTTTCACGGTAAAAAATCCAGTCAATGTTCTCGCTTGGAACACATACGGGGCGCACGTTTGCATAAAGGTCAAGCTCACGACGAAGAGCTACGTTAGCGCTCTCCATTGTTCCGCCCTTGGGAGTGGTTGTAGGGCCTTTTAAGAGCACGTCGCACTCTTTAATGGCATTTAGAGTATCTACGGGAACGGGAACGTTTTGACTTAAACGGTTTTCGATGGTAAGACCTTCGATTTCACGAATTTCTACCCTGCCCGATGCGATTTCATCCTTTAAAATAAAGTCCAAAACGCGTTTTGCCTCGTTTACAATGATAGGACCGATGCCGTCACCGCCGCAAACGCCGATAATAATCTTATCCATTTGTGTAAAGTCTTTTGCCTTTGCACCCTTTTCCATTTCAGCTACGCGCGCTAACTGCTCATTTAAAAGCTTTTCAAACTGCTTTACTGCAGCATTTATCTCGTTTTGCATTATTTCTCACCCATTTCCTTGGTATAAGCTAAAAGTCCGCCTGCTTTAAGAATGTCCTTTTGACGCTGTGTGAAGTCACAAGCAAGGCTTATACTATCACCGTTAGTTTCGTTTTTCAATATAATCTCTCCGCTATCCATTCCGCTGTAAACGTCCGAAAGCGAAAGTTTGTCGCCTTGTGTGAGCTTATCGTAATCGTCGGGGTTTTTAAAGGTAAGCGGCATAATGCCTGCATTTATAAGGTTTGCAACGTGAATTCTTGCAAAGCTTTTTGCGATTACAACTCTAACGCCGAGGTACATAGGAACAAGTGCGGCGTGTTC
>CAZDLQ010000261.1:0-1911 GCA_964506315.1 uncultured Oscillospiraceae bacterium | reverse complement strand
GCTCCCTCTGACGAGGGAGCTGGCAAAACCGCAGGTTTTGACTGAGGGAGAGAAAATATATCACACAAAACAATTCTCATAAAAACTTAAATTTAATAAGACTTTCGACAAAATAAACGCACCCCAACTGCTAAAATATAAGTGCTAAGGGGGTGACAGCGTGCAAACGGTTTACGTGGATATACTGATTTTAACAAACTTTTTAATAGACTATTTTTTACTGCTGCTGACAGCCTCGCTTTCCAAAATACATAAAAAACGCTGGCGCCTTATTATCTCGGCGGCGGTTGCCTCGCTGTCCTCGCTTTTAATCTTCGCGCCCGAGCTTTCCGCACCCGTGGAAATCGGCATAAATCTTGCTGTTTCCGCGCTTATAGTTTTAATCGCCTTCGGCTTTAAAAACCGCATACGCTTTCTAAAAAACACAGTAATCTTTTACGCCGCAAACGTAATTTTAGCGGGCGGTACACTGCTTTTTTGGTCGCTTTTCAAGGTTAAGGGAACAGTAGTGCGAAACGGCGCGGTGTTTTATAACGTTTCTCCCGCAGTGCTTGTCGTCACAACGGCAGTGGTTTACGCGGTGGCCACCATTGTATCAAAAATAATAAAACGCCGCCAATGCCGCAATGCCGAGTGCGATATAATTCTAAAGCTTGACGGCAAAAGCGTTACTTTAAGCGGCCTTGTGGATAGCGGCAACCTGCTTCGCGATATGCTGACGGGCAATCCTGTAATCGTTTGCAGCTTTGATAAAATCAAAAACCTGTTCGATGATAGAATGCAGTACATACTTTCAAAAAAGAACTTCGAAATGGGCTTTTATGAGGATATAATAACCAGCGGCTTTAGCTCGCGCTTTAGGCTCATTCCCTTTGACTCGCTCGGCTCGTCGGGGATAATGACCGCGTTTGTGCTTGATAGCGCAGTTATCAAAACAAAGGATAAAGAACAGCGAATAGACGATATTATTATGGCAATCACTCATAAGAAAATCGCAAGTGGGGAATTTGACGTACTAATAAGCCCTGAGCTTGTGACAGTTTGAAAAAGAAGGTGCGGTCTTGAAAACGCTTTGTAAAAGAGTAACTCTTTTTGTGTTGATACTACTTAAAAAAATAAAGGGAACGTCGGTTTACTACGTAAACGGCCCCGAAACCTTGCCGCCGCCGCTTTCTCCCGAACAGGAAGAAGACGCCTTTGCGCTGATGCAGGTAAATTTAGAAAAGGCAAGGGAAATGCTCATAGTACATAACCTGCGGCTTGTGGTTTATATTGCAAGAAAGTTCGAGTCGACGGGCATCGGCGTAGAGGACTTAATCTCAATCGGAACAATTGGACTAATTAAGGCTGTAAACACCTTTTGCCCCGAGCGAAACATCAAGCTTGCCACCTATGCGTCGCGTTGTATAGAAAACGAAATTTTAATGTTTTTGAGAAAAAACAGCCAAAGGGTAGAGGTTTCAATCGACGAGCCGCTTAATATTGATTGGGACGGAAACGAGCTGCTTTTATCCGACATTTTGGGCACCGACCCCGACACTATAAATATGCATATAGAGCACGAGGTGGAGAGGGACGTTATTTTAAACGCCGTTTCAAAACTCTCCGATAGGGAACGGGTAATAATGGAAATGCGCTTCGGCCTAAACGGAAGAAAAGAGCATACGCAAAAACAGGTGGCCTCACTAATCGGCATATCGCAGTCTTACATTTCAAGGCTTGAAAAAAAGATAATTTCAAGACTTAAAAAGGATATAGAAAACTTAATATAAAAATAAACGGTGCGGTCTCAAATTTAAGACCGCACCGTTTTTTTCTCTATGTGTAGAAATGGGTTTATTGTTTTACTACAAAAAAGTGGCAAGTCTTGCCTCCCCGTGTCAGGGGAGGTGGATTTTGCCGTAGGCAAGA
>CAZDLQ010000260.1:0-1913 GCA_964506315.1 uncultured Oscillospiraceae bacterium | reverse complement strand
TATGAACCCTCGGGTCTCTCTTCATTTCGGGTAACGAGCATATTATAAAGGTCGCCGAGCGAAAATTCCTTGAGCTCATCGGACTGCCAAACGGGTTTGGTAAAGCAAGAATCGGTGCCCTCGTGACACGCGGGACCGTCCTTTTCGACCACTACCACAAGGGCGTCGTTATCGCAGTCGGCGGTGATGCTCACGATATGCTGGTAATTGCCGCTTGTTTCACCCTTGAGCCACAGCTCGCTACGGGAACGGCTGTAAAAGCAGGTAAGTCCCTTTTCCATGGAAATTTTTAGACTTTCCTCATTCATATAAGCCACAGTTAACACCTTTTTTGTGATACTGTCCACAACAACGGCGGGAATAAGGCCGGTTTCATCAAATTTAAGCTCTTTTATATCTATCATAATTACAACCTCACAATTATGTTATTTTGTTTAAGTTCTTTTTTTAAATCGCGGATTTCCACCTCTCCGAAATGGAAAATTGACGCCGCAAGCCCTGCATCAATATCGGGAATTTGTTTAAACAAATCAATGAAATGCTGAACGTTTCCTGCGCCGCCCGATGCTATAACAGGCACATTTACCGCATCGCAAACAAGCCGCAAAAGCTCTATATCAAAGCCTTTTTTAACGCCGTCGGTGTCGATTGAATTGACAACAATCTCGCCCGCGCCGTTTTTTACGCCGCTCTTTATCCAGCTTATTGCCTCAATGCCCGTATCCTCGCGGCCGCCCTTGGCGAAAACGTGAAACCTGCCGTCCACTCGCTTTATGTCAACCGAAAGCACAACGCATTGGTCGCCGTATTTATGCGCCGCCTCTTTTATAAGCGACGGATTTTTTATAGCACCCGAATTGACGCTCACCTTATCCGCGCCGCATTTTAGAACGCGGTCAAAATCGTCAACAGTATTTATGCCACCACCAACGGTAAGCGGTATAAAAATTTCGGACGCTACACGGGTTAAAATGTCGGTGAAAAGCTGACGCCCCTCAAACGAGGCCGTTATATCGTAAAACACAAGCTCATCAGCGCCGCAGTTAGAGTAATGGCGCGCAAGCTCTATCGGGCAGGATACGTCGGAAAGTCCCTTAAAATTAGTGCCCTTTACTACCCTGCCGTTTTTTATATCGAGGCAAGGAATAATTCTTTTTGTAATCATTTAGCTGCCTCCAAAGCTTCTTTCAAGTCTATAGCGCCTATATAATACGCCTTGCCAACAATTGCGCCGTAAAGGTTCATTTCACGAAGTTTTCTTATATCCTCAAGGCTTGACACTCCGCCCGATGCCGTTATATTCATTGAATATTTTTTCGAAAGCTCACGGTAAAGCTCCAAATTAGTGCCGCGCATAGCGCCGTCCTTGGAAATATCGGTGCAAATGATGTACTTTACGCCGATGTCCTGCATACTGCTCAAAAACTCCTCAAGCGTAAGCTGTGATTTTTCAAGCCAACCCTTGATAGCAATATATCCGTCCTTAACGTCAGCGCCGACGGCTATTTTCTCGCCGTATTTTTCCACCGCCGCCTTTAAAAAGTCGGGGTCGTTGACTGCGGCTGTGCCGAGGATTACCCTACCGACACCTGCGTCAAAGTACTTTTCTACCGTATCCATATCTCTAATGCCGCCGCCGATTTCCACAAAAAGCGTCGTTTGGCTCGCTACCTGCTTCACAATATCAATGTTAGGAGTAGTGCCGTCCTTGGCGCCCTCTAAATCGACCATGTGAATATGCGTAGCGCCCGAAAGCTCAAAATCGCGGGCGATTTCTATGGGGTTTTCACTGTATACAGTCATTTCGCGGTAATCGCCCTTGTAAAGACGCACCGCCTTTTTATCAAATAAATCAATTGCGGGGAAAATTATCATTTTAAATATTACTCCATTTCGCAAAAAGCGCGTAAAAT
>CAZDLQ010000259.1:0-1932 GCA_964506315.1 uncultured Oscillospiraceae bacterium | reverse complement strand
TTCCACCTCATCCGTCAAACCTTCGGTTTGCCACCTTCCCCTCAAGGGGAAGGCTAACAAAAAACGCGGCTCGTTTGAGCCGCGTTTTTTTATTTAAAGGTTATGAATCGGTAGCTTTCTAAAATTTGAAAATACCTTGCAAGGCGCTCGTAAAGCGGGTTTGCCTTTTCGCCAAACTCTTTTTCTACAAGTTCACCGAGGGCGATAATATTCTTTTCGCCGTCTATTAGCGGCCAAATGAAATTGCCCATCTCGTCAAGGTGAACCTTACTAAATTTAGGGCGCTTAAAGAATTTTTGCGCGATGCGGTTTGCCCAGCCCTTATTTTCAATTTCTAAGATTACCTCGCCCTTTTCGTTTTGCGACCATTTTATCGCCTCTACGCGAACAGGAATTTTTTCAAGATAATTTTGAGGGATTACAATTTTCTTCTTTTTCATTATTCTTCATCCGATTTCTTTATCTTTTTCCAAAGACTGAATTTAAGAAGCGAGAGAATAATAAGTCCAAATACTACAAGGCTTAAAATATTGCCTGCCCACTCGGGAAGGTTAATAAAGCGCGAAAGGTCAATAACCGAGCCGATATTGAACACAGCGAATACTGCAAGAAGGATACCGACAAGGCCCTCTCCCGCAATCATACCCGAGCAAAAGAGAATACCGTTATTAACAATGCCCTCTTTTTCTTCTTTAGACTTTTTAACCTTATCAAGAAGCATACGAACAAGTCCGCCAACCATAATACAAGCGTTGAGCTGTACGGGCAGGTAAAGGCCAATGGCGAAAGGAAGCACGGGGATTCTTAAAAGCTCGGCTACAATGGCGATAAATGCGCCTGCAATGAGCAGTACCCAGGGGAGATTTCCGTCCATAACGCCTTCAATGATAATCTTCATCATACTTGCCTGCGGAGCATCAAGACCGTTTGCGCCGAAGCCCCAAGCGGTATCAAGAAGGTAAAGTGTACCGCCGATAGCAAGGCCCGATGCGATAACGCCGAAGATTTCACCGATTTGCTGTTTTACGGGAGTTGCGCCGAGGAGATAACCTGTTTTAAGGTCTTGCGAGGTGTCGCCTGCGATTGCAGTAATGATACAAACGATAGAAGCGATTGCGATAGCGCTTGCCATTCCTCTTGCGCCGATAAGACCTGTTGCCTTTAGGATAACGGTTGAAACCAAAACGGTTGCGATAGTCATACCTGAAACGGGGTTGTTACTGCTTCCTACAAGGCCAACCATTCTTGACGAAACGGTTGCAAAGAAGAAGCCGAAAATAACGATTATAATAGCGCCGATAAGGTTTACGGGAATTGCATCAATCAGCCAAATGAGGAGAGTCATAACAATTACGCCGCCGATAACGAACCAAAAGCTCATATCCTTTTCGGTGCGCTTGTTAGAAATGGGTGCCTTACCTGTAAGACCTTTAATTGAATCGCTAAAGGTTTTAACGATAAGCGGAAGTGACTTGATAAGGCTGATAAAGCCGCCTGTTACAAGTGCGCCTGCGCCGATATACTTAATATAATTGCCCCATATTCCGTAAGCGCCTGCACTCTCGTAAAGAGCATTTATATCGTCACCGCCAAAGAATACGATGAGCGGAATTAAAACCAGCCAAGAAAGCACGCCGCCGCTAAACATTACCGAAGCGATCTTGGGACCGCAAATGTAGCCTACGCTCAGTACTGCGGGATAAATTTGGGTGCCGATTGCGCCTGCAAACCCTTTAACACTTACCGAAATCTCACCTGCAACAACCTTTAAGCCGTCAATGATAAACTTAAAGAGCGCCGCAAAGCCCATACCTGCAAAAACGGTGGTAGCGCTGCTGCCGCCCTTTTCGCCTGCGAGGATAACCTCGGCACAAGCCGTTCCCTCGGGGTAAGGGAGAATACCGTGTTCCTTTACGATAAGCGCGTTACGAA
>CAZDLQ010000258.1:0-1936 GCA_964506315.1 uncultured Oscillospiraceae bacterium | reverse complement strand
ATTCCCCTCCTCCCGAAAAAAACGGAACGGCACACAGGCCGTTCCCTACGGATTCTAATGAATGTCGGTTGAAACAATGTAGGGGGGCGGATAATATCCGCCCGCAAATAGCCTCCCTTGCCTAAAGGGAGGTGGCAAAATCTTTGATTTTGACGGAGGGATTCAAATAAAAACGGGACGATGTGGGCATCGTCCCCTACAAATCCTATCGAACGCTTGGTTAAACATCGTAGGGAACGACCTATGTGTCGTTCCGCCAAACATAAAGGTCAAAATGGAAATGTTAATTTAAAATCCGCACAGTATAAATCCCTTCAAAACACAAATAGTACATATATGAAAGCCGCCCAAACCGTGCGGCATTTTTAAATTGAGGAGATTATATGGAAAAATCACTTTGGCACAGTGAAACTGCTTTGCCGTCATTTCCCGCACTTAAAGGAAACGCCAAAACCGACGTACTTATTATTGGCGGCGGTATGTGCGGTCTGCTGTGCGCCTACTACCTAAAAAAGTCGGGCATTGACTGCCTGCTTGTTGAAAGCGACAAAATTGCCCTTGGCACAAGCGGCAACACCACCGCAAAAATCACGTCACTACACGGCGCGATATACGGCGATTTAGTAGGAGGCTTGGGGCTTGAGGCGGCACAAAAATATTTTGACATTAACGAGAAAGCCATAAAAGAATACGAAAATATAGCCAAAGAGGTAAATTGCGATTTTAAAAGCGCTACCGCCTACACATACACCGTGAGCAATAAGCAAATCATACAGGAAGAATATCTCGCCCTAAAAAAGCTCGGCGCGGCGGTGGAGTTTAAAGTGCAGTCTAAGCTTCCTGTATCCATTTCGGCTATGGTGGGGCTTAAAAATCAAGCCGAGTTTAATCCGCTAAAATTTATTAAATATATAATACAGGACCTAAAGATTTACGAAAACACAAGAATTTTAGACGTTGACGAGAATACCGCGCATTATGACGGCGGCAAAATTCGGGCAAACAAAATAATTGTGGCAACGCACTTTCCGTTTATAGATAGACGCGGCCTGTATTTTCTAAAGCTCTATCAGCACCGTTCATACGTTTTAGCGCTTGAAAACGCGCAAAATGTAAAGGGTATGTACGTCGACGAGGCGGATAGTGGCCTGTCGTTTAGAAATTACGGCGACCTGCTACTGCTCGGCGGCGGTGGCGGTAGAACTGGTAAACCCTGCGGCAGCTTTAACGAGCTTGAAAGGTTTAAAGAAAAGCATTATCCAAACGCCAAAATAAAATACAAGTGGGCAACACAGGACTGTATGAGTCTTGATAAAATCGCGCTAATTGGAGAGTACTCTAAAAACACGCCCGACCTGCTTGTTGCAACCGGCTTTAACAAGTGGGGTATGACAACGTCTATGGTGGCGGCGATGCTTTTAACCGATAAGATACGGGGCATTAAAAACGACTGCGCCGACATTTTTTGCCCGTCAAGAAGTATTTTAAAGCCGCAGCTATTTGTAAACGCCTTTGAAACGCTCTCAAATTTCGTAATTCCCACCACAAAACGATGCTCTCATTTAGGCTGTGCGCTAAAGTGGAATAAATACGAACACAGCTGGGACTGCTCCTGCCACGGCTCCCGCTTTACTCCCGACGGCAAGCTTATAAACAATCCCGCCAATAAGGATATAAAATAATCCGCCGCCGCTTCGCGTAATGTACTTTGCGGCAAAAAATAAAAACCGAGGCGAATGCGTCTACTCTAAAGGATAGTAAAAAAGCTGTGTAGATAATTTCTACACAGCTTTTTTTGTCTTATACCGTAACAAGCAGGACATTTGGGCGCACAAATGTTACTTGTTAGGAGAGCCTAAAACCCTTTAACCCCTCTCAAAAGAAGTGATATTGTGAGACAGGTCTCACAGTGATATTCTTTAGAATGCCTCGCCTA
>CAZDLQ010000257.1:0-1946 GCA_964506315.1 uncultured Oscillospiraceae bacterium | reverse complement strand
ATAGGCAGGTAAAGCCAAAGTGAAAGGTTACCTACAAGATTAGAAAGTGCGAAAATGAGAAGGTAGATGCTAACGTGGTCGGGAGTTTTTACAAACAAAAAGACGCAGGCGATACTTATTATTTTAATAAGCAGGTTTCTACCTATTATCTTTTTAAAGTCCTCGGTGCCTTGGAAGAAGTAAGAAATATCAAACATTCCCGACACAAGATAGATTAGAAGGGTGCGGTAATATAGACTATAGTCGCCCTCACGAGCGAAAATAAATATAAACAAAACGATAGAAACCGAAAGGCTCATAACGCGTAGCAGGAAGGTTTCAAAGAACACGCGGCTTCTTGCCGAAAAGTCATTTTGAACGTAGGCGACCTGTCTTTGTCCGTAAAGCGACATTCCGAGTGAGCCGAATAGTACGAAATAGGTTGTGACCGATATAACGTAGCTATAAGTACCAATGCCCCCCGCACCGAGCGTCCTTGAAAGATAGGGCGTTGTTACGAGAGGTAGGATAATATTAAGTATTTGGTAAAACAGGTTGTAGATATAATTTCTTGCAACAGATTTCATACCAAAATTCCTTCGGTTTATTTTTTTAAGAGCCTTTATTTTAAAACCTTTAAAGTTACTCTGTTTTCAAAGGGGCTTATATACTGTCCCATCAGCATCAAGAACGGGGTGTAGCGCAAATCAAAAAGCTGAGGGTCAAACGCAGAATGAATGAAAAGCACAAAAAGAACCAACATAAAGTACTTTTCGCCGTTCTTGGCGGCGTCATAGCAAAGGCGGGACAGTCCCAACAGTATAAGCGCCAAGGTTACAACGCCGTAGTTTAGCGTCATATTAATAAACGAACTATCGACAAAGAAGTACCGAGTTGCGCTTTCCCGCCAATCTGAACCTGCCGCCCAGGTAATATCGTTTCCAAACAAGGTGATTCCATAAGTCTTTATGCCCTCAAAAGCGTAAGAAATGCGTCCCGTCAGGGCTTTATCAAGCTTATAGTGGGTAGGATTTTGAGAATCAAACGAAAGTGCCGTAGCGAAAACCACGCCGACAAGAGCAAGGCAAAGCACGACGAATGCTATCCTTGACACCTTACTGTGTAAAACGACATCGAGTATTTTCTTGCTCCATTTTGCAGCATTTGCTATGATTAAAACAAAAAGTCCCAAACAAAGCGCAAGTATTTCGACGTAAATCGCCTTGGTATCGGTGAAAAAGAAAAGTGCCGCGTTTATAAGCAGTATTATTAAAATGTGCCTTATTTTTATAGCCTCGCGTTTTAAGTAAACAAACATAAGCGAGAGCGAAAAAAAGATATTGGGCAGATGTGTTGTGTAGTTAAAGCCGAAATGCCATCTATCTACGGTTGAAGAGCCTCTGTTGGAAACATCATGAGCAATTACGCCCATAAAATAGCAAAAAAGCACAAAGCCTGCCGCCGACAAAAGAGTGCCAAAGCCAAGCTTTATAAGCTTATCCTTATCAATATTTCCCGCACATACAACAAATTGAAAAATCATAAGCGGGAAAATGATTGCCTTTGAGCTTACAACCACAAGCACGGTTACTACAAGCACTACTGCCGAAAAAATTGTCTTTTTTACGTTCTTTACAAACGGTGCTTCCAAAAGGCATTTTAGCGCGAGTATGCCCGTAGACAGCACAAGACACATTTTAGAGCAGGTTTCAAGCGCTATTTTTTCGGCAAGCGGCGTGGTGCAAAGCACAAACGGAAAAACCGCAACCACGAAAGCTACCGAAAAAAGCAGGGTGCTTAAATCTACCGTTTTGAGTTTATTTAAAAGCTTACTCATTTTCGTACCTTTCTATTTTGGGGTTAAAGAAAATTCCGCAAACGAGGCCGCGGGTCATAACCCAAATTCTTTTTAGCTTATGATCCTTTGCTTTTGCAAGGATTCGTATAATTGAAAGGAAATATTTGAG
>CAZDLQ010000256.1:0-1955 GCA_964506315.1 uncultured Oscillospiraceae bacterium | reverse complement strand
GGAGCAGGAAATGGGATTTTACACGTCGGTCACCGATTTAATAGGAAAAACACCACTTTTAAAGCTTAATAATATAGAAAACAAAAACGCTCTTGCGGCGTCACTTTACGCAAAGCTTGAGTGCTTTAACCCCGGCGGCTCGGCCAAGGATAGAATTGCGCTTCAAATGCTGCGCGATGCTGTAGAGTCGGGCGCGCTTAAAAAAGGCGCGACCATAATCGAGCCCACCTCGGGCAATACGGGAATAGGTCTTTGCATCGCCGCTATATCACTTGGCTTTAAGGCGGTTATCGTAATGCCCGAAACTATGTCGGTTGAAAGGCAAAAGCTAATGCGCTTTTACGGCGCCGAGCTCGTTCTTACCGACGGCAAAAAAGGTATGCAGGGCGCGATAGATAAGGCAAACGAACTCGCAGCCGAGCTTGGTAACGCCTTCATTCCGTCACAGTTTGATAATCCGTCAAATTCCAAGGCGCATTATCTTACCACAGGCCCCGAAATTTACGCTGACCTTGACGGCAAGGTGGATGTTTTTGTTGCAGGCGTCGGCACGGGCGGTACCGTAACGGGCGTCGGAAGATATTTAAAAGAGCAAAATCCTAACGCAAAAATTGTTGCGGTAGAGCCGCTTGACAGCCCTGTTTTGTCGCAGGGTAGGGCAGGGGCGCACGGTATTCAAGGCATCGGCGCAGGCTTTGTGCCGAGCGTGCTTGACCGCTCGGTAATCGACGAGATACAGGCTGTGTCGCTTGAGGACGCTCTAAACTGCGCAAAAGAGCTTGCCAAAACCGAGGGAATGGCGGTCGGCATTTCGTCGGGCGCGGCACTCAGTGCGGCAAAAAAACTCGCGGCTTTAGATGAAAACCGCGGCAAAAATATCGTCGTACTGCTCGCCGATACAGGCGAGCGCTACATTTCAACGGCGCTTTTTGAGTAATTTGAGGTGAATTTAATGATAAATCAAACACAAAACGAGATTTTAAGACTTAAAAAGGAAAACGACATTTGTATCCTTGCGCACTGCTATCAGTCGCACGATATCCTTGAGGTTGCCGACTTTGTCGGCGACTCCTACGCGCTTGCAAAAAAGGCGCAAAACGTAACCGCTAAAACCGTAATTATGTGCGGCGTGCGCTTTATGGCCGAAACGGTCAAAATTCTCTCGCCCGATAAAACCGTGCTGCTCTCAAACGAGGGCGCAGGCTGTCCTATGGCCGAGCAAATTCCCAAAGCCGAGCTTGAAAAACTCATTTCACAGCACAAAGGCGCGGCAGTTGTGGCCTACGTTAACACCACCGCCGAGCTTAAAACCCTGTGTGACGTTTGCGTAACCTCGGCATCGGCGCTTAAAATCGTAAAATCTATTCCTCAAAAGGATATAATCTTTGTTCCCGACGTAAATTTGGGCAGTTACATTGCCAAAAACGTTCCCGAAAAGAACATCATTCTCATTGACGGCGGTTGCCCTTATCACGCGGCGGTAAAGCCCGACGAGGTAGCGGCGGCGCGCCAAAAACACCCCGAGGCCGAGCTTTTAGTTCACCCTGAGTGTCCCGCGCAAATCGTCGAGCTTGCCGACTACGTTGGCTCAACAACAGGCATTATGGACTACGCCAAGAAGAGCGATAAGACCGAGTTTATTATCGGAACTGAAAACAGCATCGTTCAGCATTTGCAGTTCGAGTGCCCCGGCAAAAAGTTCTATCCGCTTTCCAAACACCTTGTTTGCAGCGATATGAAGCTTACCACACTTGCCGACGTGCTTGCCTGCTGTAAGGGCGAGGGCGGCGAGGAAATTATCCTTGACGAAAAAACCCGCCTTGACGCCAAACGCTGCATCGACAAAATGATAGAATACGGCGGATAAAAGTTAAATTTGAATAAAAAAGAGAAAAAAACAAAAAGCCCTCCTTGTGTAAAGGAGGGTGGCACGACGAAGTCGTGACGGGAGGATT
>CAZDLQ010000255.1:0-1956 GCA_964506315.1 uncultured Oscillospiraceae bacterium | reverse complement strand
CCCTCGTCAGAGGGAGGCAAGAAAAAACCGCCTCAAAATATGAGGCGGCTTTTTTCAAAAAATTATTAGTTTTCGCTGTAAATTACGGTAACATCGGGGTGGAGCTGAAGAATTGAAGCGGGAACCTGCGGGTCAATAGGACCGAAGAAAGCCTTTTCAACAATCTCCTTCTTTGCGGCGCCGTTAGCAACCAAAAGCACCTTTTTAGCCTGCATAATGGACATCATACCCATTGTGATTGCAGTCTTGGGAACGTCGTTTATATCGGCAAAAAATCTTGCGTTTGCCTTAATGGTGGACTCGTCAAGCACAACCTCGTGAGTAGCGCCTGTGAACACGCTATCAGGCTCGTTAAAGCCGATGTGTCCGTCAAGGCCGATGCCGAGAAGCTGAAGGTCAATTCCGCCAAGGCTACGGATAAGCTCGTCGTAAGCCTCGCCCTCTTTAGAGAGGTCAGCAGCACAGCCGTTGGGAACGTGGGTTTTGCTCTTGTCGATATTTACGTGGTCAAAAAGATTGGTGTTCATAAAATAGCGGTAGCTTTGATCGTTGCTGCCGTCAAGGCCAACGTACTCGTCAAGGTTTACGCTGGTAACGGTAGAAAAGTCAATTTCGCCCTCTTTATTCTTGCGGATAAGCTCCTTATAAGCGCCAACGGGCGACGAGCCTGTTGCAAGGCCAAGCACACAGTTAGGCTTAACGATAATTTGTGCGGCAATAAGATTAGCCGCCTTTTTGCTCAGTTCCTCATAGGTTTTAACTCTTACAAAATTCATAAAAATTTCCTCCTAATCTTCTCTTCTTATTACAATATTATCAAGTGACTTGACAATACAATTTGCAGGGATAACGCCGCGAAGTGCGGTCAAGGGATAAACCGAGGTGTTTTTGCCGATTACTGTTCCGGGATTTACCACACAGCCGCAACCGAGATCAGCGCCGTCGGCGAGAATTCCGCCGATTTTGCGAAGTCCCGTTTCAATTTTCTCGTCGCCGTGAATAACGATATTCTTTCCGTCGGATTTAAGGTTTGAGCAAATTGAGCCTGCGCCCATGTGAGCCTTATTTCCAAGCACCGAGTCACCAACGTAGTTGTAGTGCGGAACCTGTACCTTATCAAGAAGAATACAGTTTTTAAGCTCGGTCGAGTTGCCAATTACGCAGTTTTCGCCTGTGATAACGCTTCCGCGAACGTAAGCGCCGGGGCGAATTTCGGTACCGTGACCGAAAACGGCAGGGCCGATTATTGTAGCGGTGTCGGCAATCGTAACGTCGCGGCCGACAAGCACGCCTTCTTTAAGCAGGGTGTAGCCCTCCATTCCGTTTTCAACAAGGCTTTTTGCAAGCTCTTTAATTTTGGAAAGCATATCCCAAGGGTAAACACTATTTTCAAACAAATCTTTAAGGTAGGGCACGTTACACTGATAAAGCTCTTTGGTTTTTACAAGTTTTTCCATGCGCGCAGCTCCTTTTTCTTTTTAAATTTCGGCAGGCTTCCCTGCCCTTTAATTTTATTATAACCACTGTAAAAATATTTTCAACACCTTTGGGTTTACATTTTTTAAAATTTTGCTTTTTTGTGTCACCCGTCGGTTGCGAAATTGGGATAAACGGCTTTACTATGCGATTTTTTAAATGTAATAATTGTAGCAATCTTACTAATTTTTTTGACATTTACACCCAAAAACTCCCCATTACTTGATTTTTTCAGCGCTTTATGGGATAATATACAAAACGATATTTTTGGAGTAGTTTTTATGATTTTTACAATAAAAAACGAATTTTTAGAGCTTACGGCAAAGTCGCACGGCGGGGAAATGCTGTCCATAAAAGCCGCCGAAGGAGTAGAGTATCTTTGGCAGGGTGACGAGCAGTTTTGGGCGGGGCGCGCGCCGAATTTGTTTCCGTTTGCGGCTCGTATGTGGCAAAAAAAGTTTATTTTTGAGGGCAAGGAGT
>CAZDLQ010000254.1:0-1960 GCA_964506315.1 uncultured Oscillospiraceae bacterium | reverse complement strand
TTTTTGTAAACCCCACAGGCCGCTTTGTTGTAGGCGGTCCTCAGGGCGATAGCGGCCTTACAGGTAGAAAAATTATCGTCGATACATACGGCGGTTATGCACGTCACGGTGGCGGTGCGTTTTCGGGTAAGGATCCCACAAAGGTTGACAGAAGTGCTGCTTACGCCGCAAGATACGTTGCTAAAAACATCGTTGCCGCAGGCATTGCCGAGCGTTGCGAAATTGAGCTTGCTTATGCAATCGGCGTTGCAAAGCCCGTTTCGGTAATGGTTGACACCTTCGGCACGGGTATTGTGGACGATGAGAAGATCGAAGAAGCAGTAGCCCGCGTTTTCGACCTTCGTCCCTCGGCAATTATTCGCGATTTAGAGCTTAGAGCTCCTATTTATAAAAACCTCGCCGCATACGGCCACATGGGCCGTGAGGACCTTAATGTTTCGTTTGAGAAAACCGATAAGGTCGGTGCCTTAAAAGAGGCTCTCGGCATAAAATAACATCGAAAGGAGCAAAAAGATGAAGCTTGGAATATCCACCGCCTGCACATATCCCGAGCATACCGAAATTGCAGTAAAAAAGCTTTGCGAAAGCGGTGTTTCCAATATTGAAATCTTTTTCAACTCCGCTTGTGAAACCGAGGGTAAAATTTTTAGTGAAATCGTTAGAATTGTCAAAGCAAACGGCACTAACGTAACCTCAATACATCCCTTTACCTCAAGCTTTGAGCCGTTTATGCTGTTCTCGGATTACGATAGGCGCTTTTCCGACGGACGCGAGTATCTAAATAGATATTACGACTGCGCGAGTGCGCTCGGCGCCGATATTGTGGTGCTTCACGGCGATAGAGCCGATAGACTAAACCATGACGACCGTTATATTGAGAGGTATCACAATCTCTACACAGCCGCAAGAGAAAAGGGCGTGTACTTGGCGCAGGAAAACGTTTCAAGATGTCGCAGTAAGGATTTGGAGTTTATACGGAAAATGAAGTATCAACTCGGGGACGACGTGCGCTTTGTTTTGGACTTTAAGCAGGCGAGAAGGAGCGAGGTTTCATTTAAGGACCTTGCCGACGCTATGGGCGATAAAATCATTCACCTGCATATAAACGATTACGACGACTCGCACGACTGCCTGCTTGCAGGGCAGGGCGTTTGCGATTTTAACGCGGCGCTCAGTTACCTTGCTCAAAAAGGCTTTAACGGTAGCGGCGTAATTGAGGTTTACAGGCAAAATTACGGTGGGTTTAAGGAACTTTTGGATAGCTTAAAATTCCTTGAAAAAACCGTGAAAATTTAGTCTTTACAACTCGTATATTTTTTGATAAAATAAAATAAAGACGAAAAAAATGGGGGATTGACCTATGAGATGTCCTTTTTGTGGGTTTGGAGAAAGCCGAGTTGTTGACTCGCGCCCTACTGACGAAAATGAGAAAATTCGCCGCCGTAGAGAATGTTTAGAGTGCGGCTGCCGTTTTACTACCTATGAGATTATTGAAACCGTTCCCATTATGGTAGTTAAAAAGGACAAATCGCGTGAGGCATTTGACCGCGATAAGCTTACAAGGGGTATTCTCCGCTCTTGCGAAAAGCGTCCCGTTGCTATTGAGGATATCGTAAAGATGGTTGATATGATTGAGGCTGAGCTTTCAAACTCCCTTCAAAGAGAGGTTACCTCATACCGTATCGGTGAGCTTGTTATGAAATACTTAAAGCCCATTGACGAGGTTGCATACGTGCGCTTTGCTTCGGTTTACCGCCAGTTTGCCGATATTGATGCATTTATGTCAGAACTAAAATCAATGATAAAAGACAAGTAATAGATAATAAATAATAAATAGAGCCTCGAAGCATTCGCTTCGAGGCTTTTTTGCTTAAGCATTTATGCTTGTCGATTCTATCGAGGGTAAAAGAAATCAAAGCAACAAAAAGGATTTAAAAAATGATAAGGAGAAAAAAATGAA
>CAZDLQ010000253.1:0-1980 GCA_964506315.1 uncultured Oscillospiraceae bacterium | reverse complement strand
AATACACTCGACGAGGCGGTTTACTCGGGCGAGATGATTGGCAAATCGCTTGTGAACGTTTTAAAGGAGTACGGAAAATGAGAAATAGGACTTTTAAAAGACAGCTTGGGACTTTTGCGGCGTCATTTTTTCTCACGGCCTGCGTTATTGTCTTTGCGGTGTCGGGAATTTTGATAGAAAAAAACACGGGAAAAATGCTCGGCAAAAGTGTTCAAACCCCGTTTGCCGTCGATTTTAATGAAGATAACGTCACCCTGACCGTAAGCGATAGGGATTACAGGGTTTCGGTAGAAAAGATAAACCGCGCCGTAAAGAGCAAAAGCGGCGCTTTGCTGAGGGTAATTTTGCTTGTGCTTTGATAAAAAAGAAAAGATTTTATGAAAAAAGCGGTTGCAATTTTTTCAATTCATATTTATAATTATATGTATGTTGAAAAATCTTTTAAAAAGGGTATCGGGCAATGAAAAAAATAGGATTTGATAACGAAAAATACTTGAAACTTCAATCTGAGCATATTCGCGAGAGAATAGCACAGTTTGATAACAAGCTTTACCTCGAATTCGGCGGTAAATTATTTGACGACTTTCACGCCTCAAGGGTACTGCCCGGTTTTGCGCCCGATAGCAAAATCAAAATGCTTACTCAGCTTTCCGATCAGGCTGAGGTTGTTATTGTAATAAGCGCAGGCGATATTGAAAAGAGTAAGGTTCGCGGCGACCTTGGTATCACTTATGATATCGACGTGCTTAGAATGATTGATGCGTTTAGAGAAATCGGCATATACGTCGGTAGCGTGGTTATAACACAGTACGCAGGTCAAACCGTTGTTGATAAATTTAAAAAGAAGCTTGAAGCTCTCGATATCCGCGTTTATATTCATTATAACATTGAGGGTTATCCCAGTAACGTTTCGCTTATCGTAAGCGACGAGGGCTACGGCAAAAACGATTATATCGAAACTACTCATCCGCTTGTTGTGGTAACCGCACCAGGTCCCGGCAGCGGTAAAATGGCCGTTTGCCTGTCACAGCTTTATCACGATTACAAAAGAGGAATTAAATCGGGTTACGCTAAGTTTGAGACTTTCCCGATTTGGAATTTGCCCTTAAAGCACCCTGTTAATCTCGCTTATGAGGCGGCAACGGCTGATTTAAACGATGTAAATATGATAGACCCGTTCCATCTTGAAGCCTACGGTCAAACAACCGTTAATTATAATAGGGATGTGGAGATTTTCCCCGTTCTTAACGCGATTTTTGAAAAGATTGCGGGTAAAAGTCCATATAAGTCACCTACCGATATGGGCGTTAATATGGCAGGTAATTGTATTATTGACGACGCTGTTGTGTGCGCCGCATCGGGCGACGAGATTGTTAGAAGATATTATGCAACCCTTTGTGACCATAGAAGCGGCAACGTAAGCGCCGATACCGTTTATAAAACCGAGCTGCTTATGAATCAGGCGGGCGTTAGCGTTGACGGCCGCGCTTGCGTTAAAGCGGCGCTTGATAAGGCGGAGCAAACAGGCGCTCCCGCTTGCGCCATTGAGCTTTCCGACGGTACGCTTGTAACGGGTAAAACCTCGTCGCTTCTCGGCGCTTCCGCTGCTGTAATTCTAAACGCCTTAAAGGTGCTCGGCGGCATAAGAGAGGACATTGACCTTATTTCAAGAATAATTATCGAGCCTATTCAGGCGCTAAAAACGGGCGCGCTCGGGAACCACAATCCGCGGCTTCACGCCGACGAGGTTTTAATCTCGCTTGCGATCAGCGCGGCAACCAACCCGATGGCCGAGCACGCGCTCAAGCAGGTTCCGCTCCTAAACGGCTGCGAGGTGCATTCAAGCGTTATGCTCTCGGAGGTTGACCGTAACATCTTCCGCAAGCTCAAAATGAACCTCACCTGCGAGCCCCAATACCACACCAAAAAATTATTCCATAAATAATCATTGTATATAAACAAAACGACACCTTCCAAAAC
>CAZDLQ010000252.1:0-1990 GCA_964506315.1 uncultured Oscillospiraceae bacterium | reverse complement strand
GTAGACGTTACAGGAAATGAGCGAGTTTCCAGTAACGTAATACTGCAAACTCTTGAACAGTGCGGTTTTGGGGAGGGAACGTATAAAAATGAAATAAACATAACCCAAATTGAGAACAAAATGCTCGACAAGTTATATGACCTTTCGTGGATAAGCATAAATCTTGACGGCAGTAGCGCGCACGTTGAGGTGAAAGAGAGAAGACCCACTCCAACGGTTTTAAGTGATAAAAAGCCGTCTAATCTCGTTGCGTCGACCGACGGAACTATAGTTAAAATGGAAATAACCAAAGGCAAGCCAATTGCGAAGGTCGGCAGCGGTGTTGTTAAGGGCGAAATGCTTGTGTCGGGGCTTTATAACGATAAAAAGGACAATGTTATACTTGAGCACAGCAGCGGTAAGGTGACCGCAAGAGTAGAGCTTGATAAAACCTTCAAAATATCTCGGCATGCAAGCGAAAAAATCGGAGTTAGCAAAAAAATATATTATTCTTTTGTATTTTTTAATAAAGAAATTGATTTATCGTTTGGTAAAATGCCGCAGTCAAGCGAGTGGAGAAGTGAAAAAAGCGAACAAACAGTTTCGTTTTTTGGCCTAAAACTACCGTTTAAAATAATTGAACATAGCTTTGAAAAAGATGAAACAAGTCAGCATTATCTTAGCAATGCTGAGGCAACAGAGCGTATAAAAATGGAAATCGAGCATTTTGAAAACGATGAACTTTATGACGTAAAAATACTCGAAAAAAATATTACTTGGCATTCGGAAAAAGATAATTTTTCCGCCAAATTGGACTATGTTGTAAATATGGATATTGCCGTTCAGCAGTATATTGAAACCGAGTAAAAAAATATTAAAAAAATTGTATTAAAATGATGACAAAAAGAAAAAAATATGGTAAAGTATATCATATAAAGAAGTAAGGTATAGGTGAATCATGTCGGAACAGCTAATAAATATAGAGCGTTTGGAGCATATTCTCACGTTATTCGGTAATTTTGATGCTAATATTAAAATTATTGAAAAGGAATACGGTGTTTCGATTTTGTGCCGCGGTAACGAAATTAAGGTGCAAGGCGAGGCTGAGGATACCTCTCGCGCTGTTAGAGTTATAAAATGTCTTTTAACCTTGGTTGAAAAGGGCGAACCGTTAACCGAGCAAAATATCGGTTACGTAATGTCGCTTGTTGACGAGGGCAAGGACGATGTTGTGGGCAGTCTTGGAGATAGTTGTATTTGCATTTCTTCAAAAGGACGTCCCGTTAGAGCAAAAACGGTAGGTCAGCAGCAATACGTTGATGCTATAGAAAAGAATACCATCGTTTTTGGCGTTGGACCTGCAGGAACAGGTAAAACCTATCTTGCGGTTGCTATGGCGGTTAAGGCGTTTCGTGCAAATCAAGTTAATCGCATTATTTTAACAAGACCTGCAGTTGAGGCAGGGGAGAATTTGGGATTTTTGCCCGGTGATCTTCAAAATAAGGTAGATCCTTATTTAAGACCGCTTTATGATGCGCTTTTTGAGATGCTCGGCTACGAAAATTTTCAAAAATATCAAGAACGCGGCTGTATTGAGGTGGCTCCGCTCGCGTATATGCGTGGTAGAACACTTGATGATTCATTTATCATTCTTGACGAGGCGCAAAACACAACGCCCGAGCAAATGAAGATGTTTTTAACACGTTTGGGATTTGGCTCTAAAATTGTTATAACGGGCGACATAACTCAAATTGACCTTCCTTCGAATAAGTCATCGGGACTTGTTTCGGTTATCAAAATTTTGAAAGATATTGAGGGTATTGAGCAAATTTTCTTTAATCGAAAAGACGTTGTTCGTCATAGACTTGTACAACAAATCATCAAAGCTTATGAGAAAAGTGAGCAGGAGGAAAAACATAATGGACGGAGTAAAGGTAACAATAGTAAATCATCAGAACGCAGTTAAAATTCCTTCCGGAATTAGAATGCTTATTCGCCGTTGCTGCACAGC
>CAZDLQ010000251.1:0-2002 GCA_964506315.1 uncultured Oscillospiraceae bacterium | reverse complement strand
AATCGTTTATTACGTAGCTTCTTATTGCCGACTTATCAAAAACGGCGATATCAAGGCAGGGGATAAGATTAACTTTGTTGTGCCTACAGGTAACTTTGGTAATATCCTTGCAGGCTACTACGCTATGAAAATGGGTGTGCCCGTAAATAAGCTTATTTGCGCATCAAACGCTAATAACGTGCTTACCGACTTTATTAAAACAGGTACCTATAATAGAAACCGCGATTTCTATACAACCATCTCGCCCTCAATGGATATTCTTATTTCAAGTAACCTTGAGCGCCTTATCTACGATATGTACGATAGAGATGATAAAAAGGTAAACGAGCATATGTCGGCGCTCTCAAAGGACGGTAAATATACCGTTTCCGATAGCGTAAAAGAGAAGATTCAAAGCCTCTTTGTCGGCGGTTGCTGCGACGATGCTGAGACCCTTGAAACAATTGGACAAACCTTTAAAAAATATAACTACCTTTGCGATACACACACTGCGGTTGCAGTTAAGGTTTATGAGGATTACTTTAAATCAACAGGCGACCTTACAAAAACTGTAATCGTTTCCACCGCAAGCCCCTATAAATTCTCGGGTAACGTTATTTTCGCAGTTGACGAAAATGCTGATACAACCGACGAGTTTGCAGTTATTGATAAGCTTGAAGAGCTTACTAATACAACTGCTCCCGCTCAGCTTAAAGAGCTTAAAAATAAAGCAGTTCGCTTTAACAACACCTGCGAAAAAGAGGATATGGAAAAGGTAGTTTTAAGTACACTTAAAATAGACTAACGGAGGTAAGAAATGTCGCTTTTTTGCATTTCGGACCCGCACCTTTCGCTTTCCTGCGATAAGCCAATGGACGTTTTTGGCGGTAGATGGCAGGATTACGTGCAAAAATTAGAGCAAAACTGGGTTTCAACCGTCGGCGCGGAGGATACCGTCGTTATCCCCGGGGACATCTCTTGGGGAATGAACTTAAAAGAGTGCCTTGCCGATTTTGCCTTTATTGATGCACTTCCCGGTAAGGAAAAAATAATCTTAAAGGGTAATCACGATTATTTTTGGACCTCGCGCTCAAAAATGGAAAGCTTTCTTGAAACAAATCAGCTAAGTACCATTAAAATTTTGCACAATAACTTTTTCCCTTACGACGAAAAGTATGGAATATGCGGTTCAAGAGGCTGGATAAACGAAACGGGAAAGGCGCAGGATAAAAAAATTCTCGATAGAGAAGCCCAAAGGCTTGAAGCGTCAATTTTGCCTTGCATCCAAAGCGGTAGAGAGCCTTTAGTTTTCCTGCATTACCCGGCCGTTTACGGCGAAACGGTGTGTAGTGAAATCTTTGACGTTCTCAAAAAATACAACGTTAAAAAATGCTTTTACGGCCACATTCACGGTAGCGGATATAGATACGCTATCGACGGACTTTATGACGGCATAGATTTTCGCTTGGTTTCGTGCGATTATCTCGAATTTACGCCGATAAAGATTTTTTAAGGTTTTTTGGAAAATTTTTCAAAAAATAGTGGTAATTTAAAATTATATGTGGTATAATCAATAGGTTAAAAATATAAAATTTTTCACGATGCCAAGGCATCAAAAGCAGGAGGAACAAAAAATGACCTTAATTTCAAAAAACAAGACCGAAACCAATACCGTTGTACTTGAAATCTCGGTAGGCGCTGAGGAGTTTGAAAACGCTGTTGCTGCAGCATACCGTAAGAACGCTTCTAAAATCAACGTTCGCGGCTTCCGTCCCGGTAAGGCTCCCCGTTCTTATATCGAGAAGGTATATGGTAAGGAAATTTTCTACGAGGATGCTGTAAATGAGCTTTATCCCGTAGCATATAGCGATGCAGTAGCTGAGGCAGGCATTGAGCCCGTTGACCGCGCTGACGTTGAGGTGCTTTCTATCGACGAAAACGGCTTTACCTTTAAAGCAACCGTAACCGTTAAGCCTGAGGTTGAGGTTACCGATTATAAGGGCATTAAAGCTGATAAAACTGT
>CAZDLQ010000250.1:0-2009 GCA_964506315.1 uncultured Oscillospiraceae bacterium | reverse complement strand
AGATGAAATAGAGAACGCTTTGGGACACGATAGGCTAAAGCTTTTCCACTCTCATTTTTCAAAAATTGAATACACTGCCGGCGGAGAAAAACAGCATTTAACCTTTTCCGATAGTACCTTCGGCCCTGATTATGAACCGCTTTTAAATCAGGTAGTAAAGCGCGGTCTTTCACCAAGATTTATTTGTGAATCGGCAGGTACACAGTCGGATGATGCGCTAAAAATGAAATTATACTACTTAAATAGAGAAAACGGGTGAGCATTGATGCGGTGCGCAATAGATAAGCTTATGAATATTTTGCCAAGTCAGGTTGACGCTGTGATAATTTTAAGCCCATCTAATAAGAGTTATTTGCTTTCCACAGGATGTGATGATGCGGGCTGCCTTATAGTTACTCGAAATAAAGCGTATTACATTATTGATTCAAGATATTTTGAAGTGGCCCAAAGGCTTGAGTCTGATAAAATAAGCATAATTTTGCAGGAAAATCTTTTTAACCAAACAGCCGAAATACTTAAAAGTAATGACTGCAAAGAAATATGTCTCGAAACATCGTTTGTTTCGGTTGAGAGCTTTAAAGCGTATAAGCAAAAATTAGAAGGCTTTGAAATAAGTCCATCAGTAGATGCGGCAAAATATGTTTGCGATTTGCGAAAAATAAAGTCACAAGATGAAATTGATAATATCAAAAAAGCGCAAGAAATTACTGATGCAGCATTTTCACATATTTTAAATTGTATTAAGGTTGGGAAAACCGAAAAAGAACTTGCACTTGAGCTTGAATTTTATATGCGCTCACACGGCGCAAGGTCAACGTCGTTTGATATTATCTTTGTTGCTGGCAAAAATTCATCACTTCCGCATGGATGTCCAAGCGATTATGTATTGCAAAACGGCGACATTATCACTATTGATTTCGGCGCTGATTTTGAGGGCTACAAAAGCGATATGACAAGAACCGTTGCTCTTGGAAGCGTAAATGATGAGCAGCGTGATGTTTATGAAACTGTACTTTTAGCACAACAATCCGCGCTTAAAGAAATAAAAGCAGGGGAAAAGTGCTCACAAATTGATTCGATTGCCCGAAACGTCATAAGTGATAGGGGATATGGGGAGTTTTTTGGACACGCTCTTGGTCATAGCGTAGGTCTTGATATTCACGAAAGCCCCAATTTTTCTCCAAAATGTGATGAAATTCTAAGACCTGGTATGGTTTTGACGGTTGAGCCGGGAGTATATTTGCCAGGAAAATTCGGCGTTAGAATTGAAGATATGGTTGTAATCACGGATTTTGGAGCGGAAAATATCACAAAAAGCGACAAATCGTTGATTATTCTATAATTATATTAAAAAAACTATTGAAAAAATTTAAGATATAAGTTAAAATATATACTGTATTACAAAAGATTTTTGGAGGTATACTCATTATGGTATCAGCAGGCGATTTTAGAAACGGCGTAACATTTGATATGGAAGGCGACGTATATCAAATCATCGAATTTCAACACGTTAAGCCCGGAAAGGGTGCGGCTTTCGTTCGTACCAAAATAAAGAATGTTGTAACAGGAGCAGTTGTTGAAAAAACTTTCAGCCCCACTGAAAAATTCCCCACAGCATTTATCGAGAGAAAAGATATGGAATATCTTTACAACGATGGAGAACTCTATTACTTTATGGACCTCGAAACATACGAGCAGGTTCCTCTTGATGCATCAACTCTTGGTGACAACTTCAAGTTTGTAAAAGAGAACACAACAGTTAAGATTCTTTCTTGCAAGGGTTCAGTTTTCGGAGTAGAGCCCCCGTTCTTTGTTGAACTCACTGTAACCAAGACCGATCCCGGATTTAAGGGCGATACAGCTACAAACGCTTCTAAGCCCGCTACACTTGAAACCGGTGCTGAAATTCGCGTTCCTCTCTTTATTGATGAGGGTGAGGTTATCCGTATCGATACAAGAACCGGCGAGTACATGGAAAGAGCATAACACATACTAATAAGGAGGCAGTT
>CAZDLQ010000249.1:0-2030 GCA_964506315.1 uncultured Oscillospiraceae bacterium | reverse complement strand
GACAGCTGCTTGAAGCGCAAAAGGACTCCGAGGACGTTGAGGAAATTGTCCGCAGTATAAAGAGCGACATCGCACCTGAAGAGGTGTTTGTCTTTACGCCCAAGGGCGACGTTATCAGCCTTCCCGTCGGCTCTTGTATTATAGACTTTGCCTACGCTATCCATACCGCCGTTGGTAATAAAACCGTCGGCGCAAAGGTTGACGGAAAAATAGTTTCGCTCGATTATAAGGTCAAAACGGGCGAAATTATTGAAATCATCACCTCAAACGTTGCAAATAAAGGCCCAAGCCGAGATTGGATTAAGCTTGTTGTAACAAGCGAAGCAAGAAATAAAATCCGCGGCTGGTTTAAAAAGGAATATAGGGAAGAAAATATAGAACAAGGCCGCCTTGAAATTGAGGCTGAGCTTCGCCGCAACTATATAAATCTTTCAACCGAAAAACGCGAAGAACTCTTAATGACAGTGGCAAAGCGCCATCACTACAATACCCTTGACGATTTCTTTGCCGCAATCGGCTACGGCGGAATTTTGGTATCCCGCATTATGCCGAGAATCAAGGACGATTACCTCAAAATAGTTAAGGAACAGCAGGCCGCCGATAAAGAGTTTACAATTGACGATGTTGTAAGTCAAAATCCCCGTCGCAAAAATCACGGTAGTGTTATTGTTGAGGGCGTGGACGGCTGCCTTGTTAAATTTGCAAAATGCTGCAGTCCGCTTCCGGGCGATGACATTGTCGGCTTTGTTACAAGAGGCTCGGGCGTTTCTATTCATAAGGCCGATTGTGTAAACGCACAAAAGGGTCTAAATAATCCCGAAGAAAAAGAACGCTGGATGAAGGTGCGCTGGGCCGAGGGAACCGTCAATACAAGCTATGACGTTTCGCTTCTCATTTGGGCAAATGCGCGTTCTAACCTGCTTCTTGACGTAAGCACACAGTTTTCGCTTATGCACGTGCCTATTCATAGCATCGTTGCAAAGGATACAAAAGACGGAAGAAGCTTTTTCAACCTCTCAATTAGTGCTGAGGGTGCGGAGCATCTTAGAACAATAATGGATAGACTTTCTAAAATACCGGGAATTAACAGCGTGGAAAGGGCAACAAACTAATGGTAGTTTTACTTCAAAGGTGCTTAAAATCATCGGTAGCCGTTGACGGAAAGACGGTCGGCGAAATTGATTTCGGTCTCACTCTTTTCGTAGGCGTTTTTGACGGCGACAGCGAAGCTGAGTGCGACTTTATGGCCCGCAAAATTGCGGCGCTTAGAGTTTTTTGCGACGAAAACGGTAAAATGAATAAATCCGTTTTGGACGTTGGCGGCGGTGCGCTCGTTATTTCTAACTTTACGCTTTGCGCAAATGCAAGAAAAGGCAACCGCCCGTCGTATGACGGCGCCGCCGCTCCGCAAAGAGCGAATGAACTTTACGAGTATTTTATTAGTAAACTTACGGAAAACGGCATAAAAAAAGTTGAAAAGGGCATTTTCGGTGCCGATATGAAGGTAAATGTCGAAAATGACGGCCCTGTTTCGATAATTCTTGACAGCGACAAAATAATGCCTAAAAAAGCCTAAGGAGTTATTTTATGAAAATCAAATCGGTCGTTGTCGGTCCGCTCGGCAATAACACCTATCTCGCAATATCAAATGAGGGCAACGGAGTTTTAATCGACCCCGGTATGAACTATTCGCTCATTAAAGATATGATTGATGAAGAGGGGACACAGGTTAAATACATCCTGCTCACCCACGGTCATTTTGACCATATCGCCTCGGCACTGCAGTTTCAAAAAAACCTCGGCGCAAAAATCGTTATAAACGAGCCCGATGTCGAGATGCTCAGCGATGCCGAAAAATGTCTTGCGCATAGTTTTACGCGCGATTTTGCGCCATTTAACGCCGATATAATTGTAAATGACGGCGACGAAATTACCCTCGACGAGCTTACATTTAAGTTTATGGCAACACCGGGGCATAGCAAAGGCTCGGCGGTTATACTTTGCGAGGATATAATGTTTTCGGGCGACAC
>CAZDLQ010000248.1:0-2036 GCA_964506315.1 uncultured Oscillospiraceae bacterium | reverse complement strand
CGCTTTTAACACCTACCAAAATCTACGTTAAGCCTGTTTTAGCGCTTATGGAAGAGGTTAAGGTTAAGGGAATTTCACATATAACAGGCGGCGGATTTTACGAGAACATTCCTCGTAGTATTCCTGATGGACTCGGCGCTAAAATCATTAAGTCAAGTGTTCGCGTGCTTCCTATTTTTGAGCTCATTGCAAAAACAGGAAACATAAGTGAAAGAGATATGTTTAACACCTTTAATATGGGTGTTGGTATGAGTATTGTGGTTGACAGTGCGGATACCGAAAAAGCGCTTGAAATTCTCCGTCAAAACGGAGAAGAGGCCTATGTTATCGGCTCAATAATCAAATCGGAGCAAAAAATTATTTTAGAATAACTCTTTTGAGAGGATAAAAAGATGCAAAAAAAAGCAAAAATTGCAGTTTTAGTATCAGGCGGCGGAACAAATCTTGGCGCACTTATTGAAGCTCAAAACAGTGGAATTATAAAAAGCGGACAAATTGCGCTTGTTATTTCCAATAATCCCAGCGCATTTGCACTCAAACGGGCGGAGAACGCTAAAATCCCATCGGTATGTATTGAGAAAAGCAAATGTGACGGTCAATACGATTTTGAGGATAAAATCAAAAGGGAATTAGAGACACATTCTATTGACCTTATTGTACTTGCGGGTTTTATGTCTATTTTAAGCGAAAAATTCACAAGCGCTTATCCAAATAGAATTATAAACGTCCACCCGTCACTTATACCGTCTTTTTGCGGTAAAGGCTTTTATGGGCTTAACGTACATAAGGCCGCGCTTGAATACGGCGTAAAGGTTACAGGCGCAACCGTTCATTTTGTAAACGAAATACCCGATGGCGGCGAGATTATAATTCAAAAAGCTGTGTCGATAAGAAAAAATGACACGCCCGAAAGTCTTCAAAAAAGAGTAATGGAAAAAGCTGAGTGGAAGATACTGCCGCTCGCAACCGAAAAAGTTTGTAAACAAATTCTTTTAAAATAGGTGAGTTAAGTGGATATTTACAAGATTTCTAATATTGACAGTTTGATAGAAGGTAACTCCTACGTTGGCAGGGGAATAGTAATAGGTAAATCACAGGACGGTAAAAAGGCTTGTGTTGCGTATTTTATTATGGGTAGAAGCGCAAATAGCCGCAATAGAATTTTTACTGAGCGTGATAATGCTGTGTTTACCGAGCCATTTGATGCTTCAAAGGTTGAGGACCCAAGCCTTATTATTTATGCGGCTATAAGAAAATATCAAAACAATTTGATTGTTACAAACGGTGACCAAACTGATACAGTTTATGACGGATTAGTAGCTGGCAAACCTTTCAACGTTTCCTTAACCAGCCGAGAATTTGAGCCCGACGCTCCAAACTTTACACCGAGAATAAGCGGAATGCTCACCTTTGAAAACTTAGACTTTACATACAAAATGAGTATTCTCAAATCGGGAAATGCCAAGGGAAGCTACTGTAACCGCTATTTCTTCAATTACGCAAGTGAGGCAGGACTTGGCCACTTTATCCACACCTATATTTGTGACGGGAATCCCATTCCCACGTTTTGCGGTGAACCTGAAAGAGTTGCAATCCCTAATGATATAAATGAATTTTCAAAAACACTTTGGAACTCGCTTGATAAAGATAACAAAATTTCGCTGTATGTAAGCTATATTGACATTGAGAGCGGAAAAGAAGAAAAAGTTATTATAAATAAAAACTTGGGTGATAAATAATGAAAGAATTTGAACTTAAATACGGATGTAATCCCAATCAAAAGCCTGCTAAAATTTTTATGAACGGCGAAAAAGAACTTCCCATTAAGATTTTATCGGGAAAACCGGGTTACATAAATTTTCTTGATGCGTTTAATTCGTGGCAGCTTGTAAAAGAGCTTAAAGAGGCCCTTTCGTTGCCTGCCGTTACTTCGTTTAAACACGTAAGTCCTACGTCGGCGGCAGTTGGAATACCCCTGTCCGATGACCTTAAAAAAGCCTGCTTTGTTGACGATATAGAGGGACTTGACGATTCAC
>CAZDLQ010000247.1:0-2045 GCA_964506315.1 uncultured Oscillospiraceae bacterium | reverse complement strand
GCCCGAAACTAAATCAAAGCCTCTCTTAACGAGTGCCTCGGCAAGTGCTTTTGCGTTTGCGGCAACAGTCTTTTGATATTCTTTAAACTCGGGAGAAAGTGCCTCTTTAAAGCAAACTGCCTTTGCAGCGATAACGTGCTCAAGGGGGCCGCCCTGTGTTCCGGGGAAGATCGCCTTATTGATCTTTGCGCCGAGCTCCTCTTTGCAAAGGATAAGTCCGCCACGGGGACCGCGAAGGGTCTTGTGGGTTGTGGTGGTAACTACGTCAGCGTAAGGAACGGGGCTGGGATGAACACCTGCGGCAACAAGGCCTGCAATGTGAGCCATATCAACCATAAAGTAAGCGCCAACCTCATGTGCGATCTCGGCAATTTTTTCAAAGTTGATAACTCTCGGATAAGCGCTTGCGCCTGCAACGATAAGCTTGGGCTTTACTTCAAGTGCCTTGTCGCGAAGCTTATCATAGTCGATTTGATGTGTATCATCATCAACGCCATAGGAAACGAAGTTATAATATTTACCCGAAAGGTTTACGGGTGAACCGTGGGTTAAGTGGCCGCCGTCAGCAAGGCTCATACCAAGAACGGTGTCGCCCGGCTCTAAAAGTGCAAAGTAAACGGCAAGGTTTGCCTGTGCGCCCGAGTGAGGCTGAACGTTAGCAAACTCAGCGCCGAAAAGCTCTTTTGCTCTCTCAATTGCGATGGTTTCAATAACGTCTACGCACTCGCAGCCGCCGTAATATCTTTTGCCGCTATAGCCCTCGGCATATTTATTTGTAAGAATGCTTCCCATAGCCGCCATAACCTCGGGCGAAACTATATTTTCGGAAGCAATAAGCTCGATATTTCTTCTTTGTCTACCCAGTTCCGCGTTCATTGCGTCAGCAATTTCGGGGTCCTTTGCCTTTAAAAAGCCGACAGTGTCAATCATGTGTTCGTACATTTTGGAATTCCTCCTAAGTTTTATTCAAAAGATAATACAATTATAGCTTTTATTGATTTTTTTATCAAGTAATTTTGCAAAATTATTTGATATTTTTTGGTTTTATGGTAAAATAAAAGCAAATCCTACAATGAGGTTTTATTTATGACAAAAAAAGAGCTTGCGCTCCTCTCTATTGAGGCGCTTAAAAAACTATATCCCGACGCCGTTTGCTCGCTTGTGGCAGACAAGCCTTACGAGCTTTTGATGGCAACGCGTCTATCGGCACAGTGCACCGACGCGCGCGTTAACATCGTTACAAAAGAGCTGTTTTCACGCTTTACCACCCTTGAGTCTATCGCGAATGCTGATGTAACCGAAATTGAGGAATGTATAAAATCCTGCGGACTTTACAAGACCAAAGCGCGCGATTTAAAGCTGATGGCGCAGGAGCTGATTTCGCGCTACGACAGCGTTGTTCCCGACAGCATTGAAGAGCTTATTACCCTACCCGGTGTGGGACGCAAAACCGCCAATTTAATTGTTGGGGACATTTACGGCAAGGCGGCGGTTGTGGTGGATACGCACTGCATTAGAATTACAAACCGCATTGGTTTAGTTTCCGAAACCGATCCCAAAAAGATAGAATTTGCGCTTAAGAAAATTTTGCCGGGTGATGAGTCGAGTGATTTTTGTCACAGGATAGTTTTACACGGCAGGGCGCTTTGCACCGCCAGAAGTCCGAAATGCAGTGAATGTCCGTTAAACGCGTTTTGCAAGTGCGGGATTAAAAACAAATAAAAAGGCCCGTGGCTATATGCCACGGGTTTTATTTTATTTAAATAAGTATGCTGTTTTTTCGATAACCTCTTTTGCAACGGTTTCAAGGTCGTTATCGCCGTTTATGATAAGAGTGTTTTCCTCGTTTTTGGTCTTTTCAATTATGCGCATAAAGTTTTCTCTTGCGAGGGTAAGACGCTTTTTATTCTCAAAAATTTCAATTTGCGAGCTTTCGCGGTTTTGAGCAATTCGCTCTAAACACACGTCGGTTGAAACGTCTATAAAAATATGCAGGTCGGGTTTAGCAATTTCTCTTGCGACCTTATTTATTTCCATAACCCACT
>CAZDLQ010000246.1:0-2048 GCA_964506315.1 uncultured Oscillospiraceae bacterium | reverse complement strand
ATGTTTTTAGCCTTCAAAAGATCAAAAGCAAACTTTTTATCGCTTGTAATGTTAAACTTTTTAACGTCAAGCTTGGGGAATACGTAAAATGCGGCCGAGTTTTTAACACAGGTAAGGCCGTCAATCTTCTCAATTTCCCTCATTGTTGCTTCTCTTTGCTCATAAAGGCGGCCGCCGGGGATAATCATTTGGCGAGTACTCTCGGTATCCTGCATAGCGGCAGGAATTACAAGCTGAGTCAATGTGTTTGAACAAAGGCGCATTGCGGCAAGCTGGAAGATGCCGTCAACGTAATCGGTAACGTCGTTTTCGCCGCGGCTGATTACCATCCAACCGCATCTAAAGCCGCAAAGACAATGTGACTTTGAAAGACCGTTAAAGGTGATTGTGGTAAGATCGGGAGCAAGGGGTGCGGTTGAATTGTACTCGATGCCGTCCATAACAAGTCTATCGTAAATCTCGTCCGAGAAAACGATAAGATTATTTTGCCTTGCAACCTCAAGCATTTGCAAAACAACCTCTTTAGGATAAACCGCGCCGGTCGGGTTATTGGGGTTTATTATTACAAGTGCGCGGGTTTTGTTTGTAATTTTTGCCTTGATATCGTCAATATCGGGATACCAAGCATTAGACTCGTCACAGTTATAGAAAACGGGCTTACCGCCTGCAATATAGGCCGAGTTACTCCAGAGCGAGTAGCTGGGCGAGGGCATAAGCACCTCGTCGCCGTTATTTAAGAGTGCGGTGAGAGCCATTGTAACAAGCTCACTTACGCCGTTGCCGATATAAATATCGTCGGTAGTGATGCCTGTAAAGCCTTTAGACAAATGGTAATTTAATATAGCCTCGCGCGCGTCGGGCATACCCTTTAAGTCACAGTAAGGTACCGCCCTATCGGCGTTTTCTAAAAGTGCTTTCTTTATGCTATCGGGCATAGTAAAGCCAAAGGTACCGGGGTTGCCGGTATTGAGCCTTAGAACATCTATCCCGTTTTTTATCATTTTTTGCGATTCAAGATACAAGGGTCCTCTTATATCCGAATGCACGTTCTTCATATTCTCGGAACGGGTATACTGCATTAAAACATCCTCCAAAATATACAATTACAATAATTATACCTTATCTTATCCTAATATGCAAGCAAAATGTGGTAAAAAATTTATTGACAAGCGAGAATTTAAGTGCTATAATTATGACAACATAAAAACAGGGGTGCCTTACGGCTGAGATTATACCCTATAACCTGATTCGGATAATGCCGACGGAGGGAGTTTTATACATTTAACTTCCTCATAGCGTTTGCTATGAGATTTTTTATTTTAGCTCCCCCGCTAAAAGCTTTTGTGAACCTAGGCACAAACGCTTTGCGGGATTTTTGTTTTTATGTGACATTTAAGGAGGTAAAAAATATGCTTAACAAAAGAACTAAAATTCACGCGCTTGTAGAATGCGCGCTTATGATTGCGCTTTCTACCGTGCTATCGCTTATTAAGATTTGGGATCCGCCGTTTGGTGGCTCTGTTACGCTTTTTTCAATGCTGCCTATCGTTTTAGCGGCGCTTCGTTGGGGTACACAGTGGGGACTTTTAACAGGATTTGTTCATTCACTGCTTCAAATGCTACTCGGTCTTTCGGCGCCGCCTGCAAACACCGTTTTAGCCTTCGTGGGTGTTGTGCTTCTTGACTACGTTCTTGCTTTTACGGTACTCGGACTTGCCGACGTATTTAACAAGGCTACCAAAAAGCCCGTGCTTAACGTAGCATTTGGAACGGCTTTTGCGCTCTTTTTAAGATTTGTTATGAGTTTTCTTTCGGGCGCGCTACTTTGGGGCAGCTATCAAAGCTACTACGACTGGGCGGACGGTATGTCGGTTTGGCTTTACAGCCTTATCTACAACGCAAGCTATATGATTCCCGAAATTTTGCTTACCACTGTTGCCGCAGTTTTACTTGTAAAATTCGCGCCGTCACTTTTTAAGAAGCAGTAAATTAAAACTTGCGATTAACATCTTACTCGGCCCCCTCTGACGAGGGGGCTGGATTTTTGC
>CAZDLQ010000245.1:0-2056 GCA_964506315.1 uncultured Oscillospiraceae bacterium | reverse complement strand
ATATATACAAGCTTTTTACCCTTGAGTGAGCCGAAATGCTCAATAATGGTTAAAAAGTCAGCTAAGATTTGGGTGGGATGAAACTCGTTTGTAAGGCCGTTATAAACGGGAACGCCCGCATACTTTGCAAGGTCCTCAACAATGGTTTGCTCAAAGCCGCGGTATTCAATGGCGTCGTACATTCTACCAAGCACCCTTGCGGTATCGGCAATGCTTTCCTTTTTGCTCATTTGCGAGCCTGTTGGGCCAAGATAGGTGGGGTGCATTCCGAGGTCCGCGGCGGCAACCTCAAACGCACAGCGCGTTCTTGTGCTATCCTTTGCAAAAAGAAGCACGATGTTTTTGCCGCTGCATATTTTGTGCTCAATTCCCTCTTTTTTCTCTTTTTTAAGCTTGGCGGCAAGCTCTAACAGTCCGCCGATCTCATCGGGTGTTAAATCAAGAAGCTTTAAAAAGCTTTTTCCCTTTAAATTAAGCATTGTTTTATCTCCTATTCCGAGCAAACTTCTTTAATTGTGTTTACTGCCTTTTCAAGCAGGCTCATTTCAATATTAAGCGCGGGGAGAAGTCTTACCTTATCCTTTGCAGTAAGGCACAAAACTCCCTTTTCCATACAAGCCTTTACAACGTCGAGAGCAGGTTTTTCGGTCTTTATGCCTATCATAAGGCCCATTCCGCTAACGCTCTCTACGCCCTTTGCGTCTTTAAGGCTACTGAAAACAAACTCGCTCTTTTCCTTAACTGCGCCCAGCAACTTATCGTCAATTCTTGAAACAATATTAAGCGCGCCTGCACAGCAAACGGGGTTACCGCCGAAGGTTGAGCCGTGCTCGCCCTTTGAGAGCGTGTACTCGGTTTTTTCGCCGAACAGCACGGCTCCAATGGGCAGTCCACCGCCAAGTCCCTTTGCGGTGGAAACGATGTCGGGGGTGATGCCAAAGTTCATATAGGCGTACATTTCGCCCGTTCTACCGTTGCCTGTTTGCACCTCGTCGATGATTAAAAGAATGTCGTTTTGTTTGGCGTACTCGGCCGTCTTTTTAATAAAATCGGCATCAAGTGCTACAACGCCGCCCTCTCCCTGAACACATTCAAGCATAATTGCGGCGGTTTTATGGCTTTCGGCGCACTTTTTAAGCGCCTCAAAGTCATTTGCAGGTGTATGCACAAAGCCCTGTGTCAGTGGCTTAAAATCCTTATGATATTTTTCTTGTCCCGTTGCGGCAAGGGTTGTAACCGTTCTGCCGTGGAAGCTGTTTTCAAGCGTGATTATTGTAAAGTAGTCCTCGCCTTTATTTGCCGCGGCGTATTTTCTTGCGGTCTTAATGGCGCACTCGTTTGCCTCGGCGCCCGAGTTGCAAAAGAACGCCCTTTTCATACCGCTTTTCTCGCACAAGATTTTGGCGAGCGCGCCGCACGGCTCGGTGTAATAAAGATTAGACATGTGCTGAACGCGTGAAAGCTGATTTACTACGGCATTTTTCCACTCGTCATCGGCAATACCGAAGGCGGTTACGCCAATGCCCGAGCCCATATCTATATATTCTTTTCCCTCGCTGTCGTAAACAAGCGAGCCTTTGCCCGACACAATCTCAACCGGGAATCTTCCGTAGGTTTGTGCCACAAAGCTATCGTCAATGCTTTTAATGTTACTCATTTTTTCCTCCGACAAACATTGTACCTGCACCCTCATCGGTAAGAAGCTCCATAAGAATTGAGTGCGGTACTCTACCGTCCATTATAATAACCTTTTCAACGCCTTTATTTATTGCCTCAATACAGCACTCGGTTTTGGGAATCATACCGCCCGAAACAATGCCGTCCTCGCGAAGCTTCTTAGCCTCGGCAACGGTGATTTCGGGAATGAGCGTGTCGGGGTCGTCCTTGTCACGCAAAATGCCTGCAATATCGGTCATCATAATAAGACGCTCGGCCGAGAGTGCGCCTGCGATATGCGCGGCGGCAATATCTCCGTTTATATTATATGTATTACCCTTTTTATCGCAACCGACGGTTGAGATAACTGGAATGTAATTTTTCTCAAGCAGGTCAAAGA
>CAZDLQ010000244.1:0-2058 GCA_964506315.1 uncultured Oscillospiraceae bacterium | reverse complement strand
TATCCGCCCCTACATTTTACAATTTACGTGCAAAAAATAAAACTGCGAGGGGAGCCTCGCAGTTTTTTGTTTTTATAAGCCGAGATTTATATATTTAACCTTCTTGGCGGTAAATATATCGTAGTATTTCTTGACAACCTTAAAGTAGTCCTCCCACTTTTCTTGGTTTTTGTAGTAGAGATAATTTCCATTCTTGTCTTTAAGGGGTATACGCTCCTGAAGCGCTACTCGTTTGTGGCTTTGGGTGTGGGTGTGGTAGGTGTAAAGCGCAATTCCGCCGCCGTAATTTTCATTAAGAATATCCTCAGCCATAAACTCAAGATGCGCAATGCAGTAGTCCTCGTCAGCGGTAGTACCCGCCCAGGTGGGCATAGCGTAGGCACAGGGGAAGTGCCAAAGATTAAAATTGTGGCCGATATCTAATTCAAGCTTATCCTCGTAAGCCCAGTAAACGCCCTTGCCCGAGTTGATGGCTGTGCCAAGTAGATTGGTATAATAGTTGTAGGCGCCGCCGTTGTTTGCGCCATCGCGCACGTCAACGCTGTAGTAGTCAAAGCCTGCGTCGGTTATGTATTTTGAATATTCAGGGGTAACCTGCGGCATGGGGTCGCCCTTTTTGTTGGTGCGCGGTGATACTTCGGAAAATTCCGAAAGCCCAAAAACGGGGAAGTTTCTAAGACCGAACACGGTGTAGTTAATTCTCATTTGGTCCTGAAGGTCTTTAAGGCTATAGTTGTTGTAGTACGGCTCGTCCCAATGGATGCCGTTTACAAGCTCGCGACAGCCCACTTTTTCGAGAGTGTTTAATATGCCTCTTAACTTTTCCTCATACTGTTTTAGAGTTTCCTCTTGCGGATTATAGTTCACATATAGCCAAAAGCTACCGCCATTTTCGGCAATTATCTTTGCTTCCTCGACAACGATGTCCATATCATTGAGCCACGCGTTGTCGTCGCCGTTATCGGCGGTAAGAAAATATTGGTTGAAATACTTTGCCTCAACCACTCGCCGAAATTCTTCGAGCCTATCCTCATAAGGAGTGTCCCAAATCTTGTCGGGGAGCTCGGCGCCTGCGCTGTTGCACCAAAAAACGCTGCAATGGTATGCGACAAGACCGAGGTTTTTCGGGTTTTTATACTGCTTGATGCCCGAGCTTGTGGTGGAAGAGGTTTTTGTTTCTTCCGTGTTACCGTTATCCTCATCGCCGGCCCAGTCTTCAGGAGAAATGCCGGCCGAAGCCGTTTTGCTCTCGTTTGAGGAATTTTTGCCCGTGGTGGACGAGTTTTTGCTCTCGGTGGAAGAGTTTTTGCTCTCGGTGGAAGAGGTTTCGCTTTCGGTAGCGTCCTCGCTGGTGGTTATAGTGGAAGAGCCGTTGTCGGCGGGGGTTTTACTGCAGCCCACAAAGACACTAAAAGCCAAAATAAAGGCGAGAATAAGCGCAAGGCTCGACTTTTTCATTTTAATTACCCCTTTCAAAGAAGGATTTTTCATAATGCAATTATATTATATTTTCTTTTTGCAGTCAATTGAAATGTATTGCGAAAATATAAGAATATTGCCGCCGGAGTGTTAGCCGTTTTATATTTATGTTTTTAGGACCGGCGAGGACGCCGGTCCGATTTGTATTTGTTTTGCGGCGCGTCTACAAGAGCCACGCCCTACATTGTTTCACCAACGTTCGTTAGAATTCGTAGGGGCGAACATTGTTCGCCCGCTTGGCTCCCTCTGACGAGGTAGGTGGATTTTTGCGAAGCAAAAAGACGGAGGGAGAGAAAGTATCAATTTTCAAACATCGAAACAATTTTCTCTCCCTCAGTCTCGCTACGCTCAACAGCTCCCTCGTCAGAGGGAGCCGAGCGGGCGATTCGTGAATCGCCCCTACATTGTTTAATTTAACATTCATTATATATTGTAGGGGAGGGGCTTGCCCCTCCCGAAAAAAACGCATATTGTATAAAACAAAAGGGAGGAGCAAGCCCCTCCCCAAAGGTTTTAATTTACGCGCGATAAAAAAAGGATATGTGAAAATTTCAAATATCCCTTTTTTATTTAAATTTT
>CAZDLQ010000243.1:0-2062 GCA_964506315.1 uncultured Oscillospiraceae bacterium | reverse complement strand
AAAATCCTTTGCGATATCCGCAGGACGTGAAATTCGTATTATGGTTAAGCCCGAGGCGGTTTCCGATGACCAAATGGTTATCATCGCCAAGGATATTGTAGATAGAATCGAGAAGGAAATGGAATATCCCGGACAAATTAAGGTTCACGTTGTTCGTGAAAATCGCGCAATTGCATACGCAAAATAATTTATGAACGGATTTATTGCCGCAGTGATGCGGCAATAAGTCCCTTTGTTTTTTAGAAAGGAAATTTATATGAACGTTTTATTTGTCGGAGACGTTGTGGCTGATCCAGGCAGGAAAATGCTGATGAAAAACCTGCCTGCCTTAAAAAGAAAATACGATATTGACCTCTGCATAGTAAACGGTGAAAATTCCGCTAACGGAAACGGCATTTTGCCTTCCTCGGCTGAGGATATTTTTTCCTGCGGCGCGGATATAATAACAGGCGGTAATCATAGCTTCCGCCGTCACGAAATTGCTGACTATCTTGAGGAAAATAACTGCCTGCTTCGCCCTTATAACTGCCTGAACAGCGACGCAGCGGGTAACGGCTTTGTAATCTATGATATGGGAAAAAACGTGGTTTGTGTTATCAATTTAATCGGTAACGCGTGTATAGACGGCTATAAAAACGCTTTTTACGCCATTGACGAGTTTTTGGAGCAAATCAAACAAAAAATAATTATTGTGGATTTTCACGCCGAGGCAACTGCTGAAAAATACGCTATGGCGCATTATCTTGACGGCAGGGTGTCCGCACTTTTGGGAACTCATACACATGTAAGAACTGCTGATGCAACCGTTTTCCCAAACGGTCTTGGATATATAACCGACGTTGGTATGACGGGCCCGTCTTTCTCGGTGCTTGGCGTGGATGCCGAGCGTGCAATAAAAAGAATGAAATGCAGTACACCCGTAAGGTTTGAAGCGGCAAGCGGTCCTTGTCATTTGGACGCCGTTGTGCTAAAAATTGATGAAAAAAGCGGTAAAACTTTGAAGATAGAATCTATCCATATTAAAAATGATGCATAAAACAGGTAAAAATGTTGCATTTTTGTTGACACAAAATAAGGCTAAATGATAAACTAAAGCATATAAATTAACAAAAAAGCGGGTGCTAAAATGATATGTAGTATGACAGGGTTCGGTAAAGCTACCGAGCTTCTTAACGGAAAAGAAATAACCGTAGAAATTAAATCGGTTAATCATAGATATTTTGAGTTTTCGGCAAGGACACCGAGAGCATACGGATTTTTTGAGGAAAAGATTAAATCCTTTGTTCAAAAAAAGGTTTCAAGAGGAAAGGTTGAGGTAAGTGTTCTCATTATTAACGTTGAGGACAACGATACCAAAATTACCGCTAATGAAGCGGTTGCCAAGGGCTACGTTGACGCTTTAAGAGAGCTTTGTGAGCCGCTCGGAATACAGGACGATATTCGTCTCTCCACCATTTGCCGTTTTCCCGATATTTTCACCGTACAGCATAAGGAAACCGACGAGGATGCACTTTGGAATGACGTACAAAGCGTGCTTTCAAGCGCGGTTGATTCTTTTTGTAATATGCGCGCTCAAGAGGGCGAAAACCTCAAAGCTGACCTGCTTTCACGCCTTGTAAATATCGAAACACTTGTTTCAAAGGTAGAGGAACGCTCTCCTCAAAGAGTGCAGGAATATCGCGATAGACTCTACCAAAAAATCAGCGAGGTTGTCGCATCAAATAATATTGACGAGTCAAGAATACTTACCGAAGCGGCAATTTTTGCCGATAAAATCGCGGTTGACGAGGAAACTATTAGACTTAGAAGTCATATTGGTCAATTTAGGGAAATCATAAAGCTTGATGAGCCTATCGGCCGAAAGCTTGACTTTTTAATTCAGGAATTTAACCGTGAGGCAAACACCATTGGCTCAAAGTGCCAGGATGTAGACGGTGCAAGAACAGTAGTTGATATTAAGTCCGAGATAGAAAAAATTAGAGAACAGGTTCAAAACATCGAATAATATCAGGACACAAGGGGTTTTTACTATGAAACTAATCAATATCGGCTTTGGGAATAT
>CAZDLQ010000242.1:0-2072 GCA_964506315.1 uncultured Oscillospiraceae bacterium | reverse complement strand
ATATATGGGCGACGCAAGATACAATATGGGCAACTCGCTTATGGTAGGCTGTGCAAAAATGGGTATGCAGTTTGTAGCCTGCGCTCCCCGTGAGTTTTTCCCTGATAAAGCGCTTATTGACGAGTGTCAAAAGATCGCCGCCGAAACAGGCGCGGTTTTGGAGTTTATGGAAGAGCCCGAAACTGCCGTAATCGGCGCCGACGTTATTTATACCGACGTCTGGGTTTCGATGGGTGAGCCCAGTGAGGTTTGGGATGAGCGCATAAAGAAGCTCTCGCCCTATCAGGTAAATTCAAAGCTCATGGCTATTGCAGGCGAGCAGTGCCGCTTTATGCATTGTCTGCCTGCCTTCCACGATCTTAACACCACTATCGGTAAAGAGATTTACGACAAATACGGAATGAACGGCCTTGAGGTAACCGACGAGGTTTTCGAAAGCGAGCAGTCCATCGTCTTTGATGAGGCGGAAAACCGTATGCACACCATTAAAGCAGTAATTGCGGCAACGCTGTAAATTTTTTTAAAAAAACTATTGACATCGCATTTTTGCGGTGCTATAATAGGCACATATTTTAAAGGCTGTGACGAAGACGGTTTAAGTTTAAAGCATACAGAGAGTCGGCGGTTGGTGCGAGCCGATGGTAGAGAGCTTAAAAGACCCATCACTTCCGAGCCGGAAGCCCGAAAGACTAAGTTAAGTAGACGTTTCCCGTGATTGCTGCGTAAAGGCATAGGGGTTGATAGACCCTAAAGAGTGGCAGTTTTTACTGCAATTTGAGTGGTACCGCGAGTGTAAATTACACCCGTCTCAAAGTAAGACTTTGAGGCGGGTTTTTATTTTTTAATTTTAATAGGAGGAAACCACAATGCAAAAAGTAGAGTCAACAAACAAAATCACCGAGGTTGCACTGCGAATTCGCGAGATGCGCGAAGTAGTGGGACTCACGCAGGAACAAATGGCTGAAAAAACAGAGGTTTCCGTTGAGATTTACAAATCTTATGAAAACGGAAATATGGATTTGCCGTTTTCGTTCATTCATAAGTGCTCGTTAGCCTTTGGAATAGGCTTAAGCGATCTCTTGGAAGGTAAAAGCGCGCGCCTTACAACCTACACCGTAACCCGTAAGGGCGAGGGTCAGCAAACCGCCAAAGAGGATGGAATTTCCATTCAAAATATGGCGCCCAAGTTTTTAAATAAAATCGGCGAGCCGTACTGGGTAAAATACGAGTACGACCCTGCACAGCAAAATAAACCTATCCACCTTGCCACCCATAGCGGTCAGGAATTTGACCTTGTTATAAGCGGTAAGCTTAAGGTTCAGGTAGGTAATCACACCGAAATTCTCTCGGAGGGTGACAGCATCTATTATAACTCCTCGACACCTCACGGTATGATCGCCGTTGACGGCAAGGACTGCGTATTTTGCGCCGTTGTACTTCCCGGCGAAAAGACTGAGGAGCAGGAGCTCGCTCGCACCATCGCCACTGCAAAGGTATCCGAACCGCTTATTTGCGAGGAGTTTGTAGAAACTAAAGAGGACGAAAAGGGCGCACTTCAAAGCATCGAGTTTAAGAATACCGAAAGATTTAACTTCGGCTTTGACATCGTTGATAAGATCGCCGATAAATATCCCGATAAGCTTGCAATGCTTCACCTTGACGTAAATAGAACTGAGCGCCGCTTTACCTTTAAGGATATTAAGCAGCACTCAAACCAAGCGGCAAACTATTTCACCTCGCTCGGTATCAAGCGCGGCGATAAGGTAATGCTCGTTTTAAAGCGTCACTATCAGTTCTGGTTTGCTATGGTAGCACTTCACAAGATTGGCGCAGTTGCTATCCCTGCTACAAATCAGCTTAAGGATCACGATTTTGAGTACAGATACAACGCCGCAGGCGTTTCGGCTATAGTTTGCACCGCCGACGGTGACACCGCCGATATCGCCGCACGCGCTGCTGAAAAATGCCCGCAGGTTAAAACACTTGTTATGGTTGGCGGCCAAAGAGGCAATTGGCATAACTTTGACGAGGAGTATAAGCTCTTCTCGCGTAAGTTCACTCGCCCTGAGGAC
>CAZDLQ010000241.1:0-2087 GCA_964506315.1 uncultured Oscillospiraceae bacterium | reverse complement strand
GAGCGGTGGCACGACGAAGTCGTGACGGGAGGATTGTAGCCGCCTTGGCGGCGTATTAAACAATCCTTCAGTCTTTTGCCTATGGCAAAATCCAGTTCCCTTTACACAAGGGAGCCTTCGGGCGAACACTGTTCGCCCCTACGGATTCTATCAAACATTAATTAAACAATGTAGGAGCGGTTATCAACCGCCCGCTATCGAGCGAAGCGAGATACACGGTGAGAGGGGTAGGCGCATCGCGGGTGCGGTTTTTGTTTTTGAGCGTTCGTTTCGCATTGTAAGCGAAACGAGATTTATGTTGCGTAAAAACCGATGCGACAGGGGGACAGTGCGTCCCCCTAAAAGGCATTTTTTGCCTTCTTTTTGTTGCCTTTGACAAAAAGAAGGTGCCCTCGCGGCATGAGCGAATAAAACAAACGAAATGGAACGTCGGCGAGCGCCGTTCCCTACAAATTCTATCGCACGAAAAAAGATGTCGGCATACGCCGACATCTTTTTTTGTCTTTTCTACATTATCGAATTTCTCAAATCACGCTTTTTCGCACTCGGCGAAAAGCTCTAAAATAGCGCTGTTGTACTTATCAAAATCTACCATATAACTCATTCCGTGCTCGGCTTTTTCGGACAACACCAAAAACTTTTTGGTGTTGCAGTTATCAAATGCGGCCTGCGTCATATTGTACGGCACCAAGCTGTCGCTTTTTCCGTGCGCAAACAAAATCGGCAGTCGGTTTTGCTCCATAGCATTTTTGGTGCTCATTTGATCAAGCGAAAAGCCTGCAAAAACTCGACAGTATATATCCGCGCTAAAAAGCAGGGCGTCGGTGTTGGTCTTTAAAAACTTTCCCGTAATCTCTTTTAAAATTTCACGCGGAGAGGTGTAGGAGCAGTCGGCAATGATTCCCTTTACGTTTTGCGGCAAATTAAGCGAGCTTGCAAGCAGCACCGTCGTGCCGCCCATAGATACACCGTCGAAATATATCGGGTGATCCTCGCCCATAGTCTTTGCAATGTAATCCGCCCAGGCCTTGCAGTCCTGACACTCTCGCACGCCGAACGTTACGTATTTGCCCTCACTTTTGCCGTGAGCACGCTGGTCAATTAAAAGCAGGTTGCCGAAATTTAAAAGATTTTCAATGGCAGGGCCAAAATCGTGAATGGGACTTCCGCGATAGCCGTGTACGCAAATAATAGTGCGGTCACGCGTGTTGCCCTCAATAAAATACCCGTAAAGCGTGAGATTATCGTGGCTTTTTATTGTGACCTCTCTTTTATTAAGCGCCTTGAACTTATCCCTGCCGCTGTTAATTTGCTCGGAATACTGCCGCATCATTTCATCCTCGCCTGCGGCAAGCATCTTTTTAACAATTTTGTCCTTCCGCCCGCAAAGAATAGAAAACAGCGCGGCGCCCAAGCCCAAAAGCACGAGTACGGCGAACAAAAGCAGGGCACAAATTAGAATTAAAACAGGTTCCATCTTTTCACCTCATTTAAGTTTTTGGTGAGTTTAGTTTATCCAAATTATCCTAATAAATTATATTAAAATAATACCCCGCAAGATGCGGGGTAAAATTTATTATTTCTTTCTTGAAAAAACCTTGTTTATGAGCGTGGTTGCGCCGATTATAAGACCGATAATGATGAATATAATAAGCATTCCGATGCCCATATATTGAAGATTAGTTACAAAATTCATTGGAATAAAGCTTAAATCCATTATAAAACCTCCCTAACTACTATTTAACCAAGTGGCTGAATAATCCGAGAATGATACCGCCTGCAACAACCGAAGCGATTTGTCCTGAAACGTTTACGCCGATTGAATGCATAAGAAGGAAGTTTTGGGGATCTTCGGCAAGACCCATCTTGTGAACGATTCTGCCTGACATGGGGAAAGCCGAAATACCTGCAGCACCAATCATAGGATTGATCTTCTTTTTGGAGAAAAGGTTTAAGAATTTTGCGAAAAGCACGCCGCCTGCAGTATCAACAATGAATGCGACAAGTCCGAGAAGAAGAATAACGATGGTTTCAACTCTCAGGAATTTATCAGCGGTCATTTGGAATGCAACGGTAAGACCGAGGAA
>CAZDLQ010000240.1:0-2092 GCA_964506315.1 uncultured Oscillospiraceae bacterium | reverse complement strand
TGTATATATATATTATATATAAGTATAACAAGACTGCGAAAGGAGTAGACATGGATAATTTTATAAACAATTTACTTGCGATAGATGGCACACACGGCATTTTAATTGTTGTGGTTAGGATTATTTTGGCGGTACTGTTCGGCGGAATAATCGGTCAGGAGAGAGGCAGGCACGGCAGCCACGCAGGACTGAGAACGCACATTTTGGTGTGTCTTGGCTCGGCTATGACGGCGCTCACGGGAGAATTTGTCACAACCACACTCGGCTATGCGGGCGACCCGTTTAGAATTGCGGCACAGGTTGTGTCGGGCATCGGTTTTCTCGGCGCAGGTATGATTATTGTTAAAAACGGCAACGTTATAACAGGTCTTACTACGGCGGCAGGTATGTGGGCAACCGCGGCAATCGGTATAGCAGTCGGCTTTGGCTTTTACTCGGGCGCGCTGCTTATTACCCTCGCTTGCTTTTGCACCGCAACCTTCCTTACAAAAATTGAACGCCAAAAGAAAAACGCTTCGCACATTTACGTTGAGCTAAGCGACCTTAAAATTTCGGGCAAGATTTGTGACGATATTCGGGAATGCTTTAACGGCGACTGCTCGATTGAGCTTTTGCCGCCCAAAAGCGCAACGGCAGGTCATCTCGGCATTTTCGTTGTTACCTCAAACACCGACGAGTTTGCTAAATTCAGAGAGCAGCTTGAGTCTACCGATGGCGTTGCATTTGTCGTAATAGAATAACCGTTTAGAAAACTTAGGCCATAGCATCGCTATGGCCTTTTTCTTGTCTTGCAAAACCTTTAAGAAAGTGCTACAATTTAGAAAACTACTTTAAAAAAGAGGTATAAGAATGCAGGCCTTTTTATTTGCCGTCAATGCGGTAATTCCCATTATGATTTTGATGGTGCTCGGCTTCTTTCTCAAAAAAATCGGGCTAATGAGTATGGATTTTTCAAAACAAATCAATAAGGTTGTGTATAGAGTTTTCCTTCCGATAATGCTCTTTCTAAACATTTACAAAATCGAAAGCTTCGCCGCAATAGATTTGGGCTACGTGCTTTACACCGTCGCGGCGGTGTTTGTAATTTTCCTAATTTCAATTCCGCTGGTTTGCCTTGCAAGTAAGAAGAACAGCTACCGCGGCGTGCTGCTGCAGGCGACCTTTAGGTCAAATTACGCCTTTATCGGCATACCGCTCGCGCAGTCGCTTTTCGGCGACGAGGGTGTTGTGATAGCAACGCTGCTGTCGGCAATTATCGTGCCGTTTTATAACGTTTTGGCAACGATTTCGCTCTCGATTTTCAAAGGCGACGGCGAGAAAATAAACGTCAAAAAAATCCTTTTAAGCATTGTGAAAAATCCGCTTATTCAGGCCATTTTCGTAGGACTTTTGGCACTGCTCGTTCGCGAGCTTTTTGTGCTCGGTGGCATAAGCTTTAGGCTCTCAAACCTTAAGGCAATCTACACACCGCTAAATCAGCTTTCCGCCCTCGCAACACCGCTTGCGCTCATTTGCCTCGGCGCGCAGTTTGAGTTTTCGGCGGTAAGTGAGCTTAAAAAAGAAATAATTTTCGGCACGGTCGCAAGAAGCCTTGCGGTGCCGCTGTTGTGCATCGGACTGCCGCTTGTTTTCGCGCCTACCGCTTTTAGCGGCGCGCATTACGCCGCCTTTGTGGCCGCCTTTGCAACGCCCGTTGCCGTTTCCACCGTTCCAATGGCGCAGGAAATGGACGGCGATATTCAGCTTGCAGGTCAGCTTGTAGTGTGGTCGACGCTGTTTTCGGCCTTTACCGTGTTCTTTGCCTCGCTTGCCCTAAAGCTTGTCGACGTATTTTAAATAAAATTCAGGTGATAAAAATGCAAAAGATAGAAAGCTTCAAAATTGACCATACCAAGCTCTTTGCGGGACTTTACGTGTCGCGCAAGGATAGAAAAAACGGCACCTGTGTCACAACCTTTGATTTAAGGTTTACCGCCCCAAATCGCGAAAAGGTAATGGACACCCCTGCCATTCACACAATAGAGCACCTCGGCGCAACTTACCTTAGAAACAGCGAGAGGGCAGGGGATATTGTGTATTTCGGCCCGATGGG
>CAZDLQ010000239.1:0-2134 GCA_964506315.1 uncultured Oscillospiraceae bacterium | reverse complement strand
TCAGGAAGAAGCCCTTACAATGTCCGATACCGTTGTGGTTATGAAGGACGGCGTTATTCAGCAGGTGGGCACTCCGCAGGATATTTATAACGAACCTAAAAACGCTTTCGTTGCGGACTTTATCGGCGAGAGCAACATTATAGATGCAGTTATGGTAAAGGACTTTTTGGTACGCTTCCAGGGTCACGACTTTACCTGTGTTGACGCAGGCTTTGCGCCTATGCAGCCGGTTGACGTTGTTATTCGTCCCGAGGACATTAAGCTTTCCCCCGTTATTCAGGGTATGATGACGGGCGTGGTTGAGTCGGTTGTATTCAAGGGCGTTCACTACGAGATTTCGGTCGACTGCGAGGGGCATCACTATATCGTTCACTCCACTATGTCGCAGGAAGTTGGCGACGTAGTCGGCATAAGCTTTGAGCCTAATGACATTCACATTATGAACAGGCTCTTCTCGGGCGATACTAACGTTGTAGAAGGTATTGTTAGTGATACCGATACCGTATCCTTCTACGATTTCTCGTTTGAGCGCGAGGGTTTAGGGCTTGAAGCTGGCACAAAGGTTTCACTTAAAATAAACCCGCTTGATATTGAGGTTGTGTCGGAGGATATCGCCGACGCTAAGGCGTACTTAGAGTCGCTTGTTTACAAGGGAAGGCACAACGAGCTTATCGTTTGGATGGCCGAAAGGCAGTGGCTTATTCACTCGCAGCTTGACGAGCAGGTTGCTACCGATATCGGTATAAAGTTTAACTTTGACAAAATTGAGATTACTCCTAAAGCGTGCGAGGAGGAATCGAAGGATGAAAAATAGGGCGCTTGCTATTCCTCATATTGTGTGGGCACTTGTTTTCATCGCGGTTCCGCTCTGTTTTGTGCTTTACTTTGCATTTACTGACGATGCGGGGCATTTTACGCTTGAGTGGTTTTTGCAAATCGGCAAATACATTGGTGTATTTACCCGTTCGCTAAAGCTTGCCTTTATTGCAACGGTTATATGCCTGCTTCTCGGCTACCCGATGGCGTACATTATTTCACGCTTTAAGTGGATTACACAAAGAACTTTAATTATGCTCATTATGCTTCCAATGTGGATGAACTTTCTTTTAAGAACGTATTCCTGGATGACACTTTTAGAGCGTAACGGAATTATAAACAACATACTGCAGTCTATAGGGCTCATTTCCGAGCCGCTTAAGCTTATAAACACCGAGGGCGCTGTGGTTGTTGGTATGGTTTACAACTTTTTGCCCTTTATGATTATTCCGATTTACAATATTATGGCTAAAATTGACGGCAGTCTTATTGAGGCCGCGCGTGATTTGGGCAGTAATATGCCGAGCGTTTTCAGGCGTGTTATTATCCCCTTAAGCGTTCCCGGAATTTTTAACGGAATTACAATGGTTTTTGTTCCCGCCGCATCTACCTTTATTATTTCACAAAAGCTCGGCGGTGCCAAAAATATGCTTATCGGTGACCTTATTGACACCTATTTTATGGGTGGTGAGCCGAATTTCCACATAGGCTCGGTACTTTCTCTGGTTCTAATGCTCATAATACTTATTGGTATGGCATTTATGAACGGTGACGATGAGGAGGTAATTTTATAATGAAAAAGACCTTTTCATCAGTTTTTTCAAAAATTTATTTAGGGCTCATATACCTGTTTCTTTATGCTCCCATTTTTGTAATGATTGTTTTTTCATTTAACGATTCCAAGAGCAAATCGCACTTTACGGGCTTTTCATTTAGATGGTACGAGGAGCTTTTTGAGAATGAAATGATAATGTCCTCGCTTATGAACACGCTTATTTTGGCGCTTGTTTCGTCGGTGCTTGCAACGCTTATCGGCACTATGGCGGCGGTCGGCATCAACAGTATGAAAAAGAGAAGCCAAACTGCAATTATGTCGGTTACAAATCTTCCGATGGTAAACCCCGAGGTTGTAACGGGCGTTTCAATGATGATGCTTTTTGTTTTCATCTCGTCGCTTTTTGACATTGAGCAGGGCTTTTACTCGGTGCTTATTGCACACATCACCTTTAATCTCCCCTACGTTATTTTAAACGTACTGCCAAAATTAAGACAGGTAAACAACAATTTGTTTGAGGCGGCGCTTGATTTGGGCTGTACT
>CAZDLQ010000238.1:646-2150 GCA_964506315.1 uncultured Oscillospiraceae bacterium | reverse complement strand
GTCGCCCTTTTTAGGCTTATTACCGACCTCGTCCATATAGCAGGTGCAGGTAAAGGCATCGTCGTCTAAAAGACCGAGTGTCTTAAGCTGTTTTTCATAAAAATCCTGCTTTGTATACATAAACTTATTGAACACAAGATTTTGCAAAAGGTTTGCAGGAACGTTTTTGTCAAGCGGTCTTGGGTCTACCGAGAATTTTTGCTCCGAGCACACGCCTGCATCAAGAAGCGTTTGCATAAGGTCGTATACGGGCGACATTACCTTAAGACCGAACGACGTAACGAGGTGGTTATATTTTGAGGTGATGGGTACAAGCTTTTCGGCCTCAAAGGCTTCGCCGTACATAACGAGGGTTTTCATAACCTTTGCAAGAGTTTCACCCTTTTCACCGTCAAGAATGGCTTGCTGTTCTTTAGTAAGTATCATTTTGCTTCCTCCCTTATATCTTCATACATACGTCCCACGCGCCCCAAATAACACTGCGGAGATTTCCGACCTTTAGAGCGTCGCCGATAATATGTACCTTGCCGCTCTTTTTGGCTATCGGCGTGGGATTATAACCCACCGACAAAACAACCGAGTCGGCGTCTATTTTAAATTCTTTTCCGTCCTTGTCCCGAACCTTTACGCCGTCGGGCATAATTTCCGAAACGGTTGTTTCAAGGTAAACGGGAACACGATTGGTCTTAAAGAAATCGCGAAGATAGCTTGTGTTTGCAAGACATATACCCTTGGTTGTGATAAGGTCGTCCTGCATTTCGATAATGGCAGGCTTCTTGCCCTTTAAGTAAAGGTCGTAGGCTATTTCACAGCCTGTAAGACCGCCGCCGATTACCGCTACCCTCTCGCCAACGGTTTTGTTTCCGAGAAGGTAATCAATGGCCTCAACGCTCGTATCGGCGCCCTTGACGGGAATGGTTTTTGCCTTTGCGCCTGTTGCGATAACTATTTCATCGGCGTCAAGCGACTTAATATCGGTTATTTCGGTATTCATTACAACGTCAACGGGGTGCTTTTTAAGCTCTCTTATATACCAAGCAATAAGTGCCTTGTCCTTTTCCTTAAACGAGGGTGCGGCCGCGGCAATAAACACGCCGCCGAGCTTGTCGCTCTTCTCGTAAAGGGTAACCTTATGGCCTCTTTTTGAGAGCAGGATAGCCGCTTCCATACCGCCTATACCGCCGCCGATAACGGCAACCTTTTTCGGTTTACTTGCCTTCTTAACGCTGTATTTCTTCGACTGCATTGTTTCGGGATTAAGAGCACAGCGCGCAAGGCCCATTGTATCGGTAAGGTCTTGTGTGTTGGCGTGTCCCTTTGAGGACGAGAAGTTAAAGCAGCCGCTATGGCAACAAATACAGGGTTTTATATCCTCAATTCTATCGTCGATCATTTTAGTGATCCATTCGCTGTCAACAAGGAACTGTCTTGCAACGCCAACGGCATCAATTTTGCCTTCGGCAACCGCCTTTGCGCCGATTTCGGCATCCATTCTGCCTGCGCA
>CAZDLQ010000238.1:0-636 GCA_964506315.1 uncultured Oscillospiraceae bacterium | reverse complement strand
GTCCGCGTTAAGCATATCGTAGCCTGCGTCCTGAAGGTATTTTGCCGCCTTTTCGGACTCCTGCATACCTCTACCGACCTCGGTATATTCCTCGCCCGGCATTGCTCCCTCGCAAAAGCCCTTCATTTTCGACTCAACCGAATAACGAAGCGACACGGGAAAATCCTCGCCGCAGGACTGTTTTATGGCACGGACTACCTCGGCGGCGAAGCGGTAACGGTTTTCAAAGCTTCCGCCGTACTCATCGGTGCGTTTATTGAAAAATTCGATGGCAAACTGATCCAAAAGATAGCCTTCGTGAACGGCGTGAACCTCAACGCCGTCTACACCTGCATCACGGCAAAGCTTTGCAGTTTTGGCAAATGCCTCGATTATTTCGTGGATTTGCTCAACCGTCATTTCGGGACATTCAATATCGTGCGCCCAGCGCGATTTTTGAGGGCTGGGGCTTGCAAGCTCGTGGCTTGTGTCAATGATGGGTTTAATAATTGCGCGAGTAATTTTGTTTTTATGTAAAGGGGCAACAAGCTCGGTAATCGCCCAGCTTCTTCCCATACCTGCGGTAAGCTGAACAAACAGCTTTGCGCCGGTTTTATGAATTTCATCCATAAATACCTTTAGCTCGTCAAACATTTT
>CAZDLQ010000237.1:0-2150 GCA_964506315.1 uncultured Oscillospiraceae bacterium | reverse complement strand
ATTGCTCTTTTGAAGCTCAACGTCCGAAGGCTTATCTTTATTTACGTTGTTCATAATGCGTTTATAGTGATTATAAACTGCAACGGAAAGCGCAATTTTCGCTCTCTCCTGACCTATTACGTACTGGTCGAGTACCTCTTTTATCTCGGCAGGCTTTAGAACATTTATATCAATTTGAGGCTTTTTAGCGCCGCCTCTCTTTGCTGTTCGCTTGCCGTCGGGATAAATCGTATCGTAACAAGCGTCAATACAGCTATTACATATTGCTACGTCGGGGCCTGTTACAAGAGTGTCGACCTGTTCATAGGGTTTTCCGCAAAACGAGCAGTGTCTAAGCGGTTTGTTATCGTTACCGTTTGGCATTTAATTCACTCATTTCAAAAAACTTTTATCTATGCTCGATAACCTTATCAATAAGACCGTAGTCGCAAGCCTGCTGTGCGGTCATAAAGTTATCACGTTCGGTATCCTTTACAATTACGTCAAGGGGTTTACCTGTACGCTCGGAAAGGATTTGATTTAAGCGGGATTTAATTCTAATAATATGCTCGGCGTGAATCATAATATCGGTTGCTTGTCCCTTTGCACCGCCGAGAGGCTGGTGAATCATAATTTCGCTGTTAGGCAGTGCAAATCTCTTTCCCTTTGCGCCTGCGGCAAGAAGAAACGCGCCCATACTTGCGGCCATACCGATACAAATTGTTGATACGTCGGGTTTGATATAATTGATGGTGTCATAAATAGCCATACCTGCGGTTACTGAGCCGCCGGGGCTATTGATATAAAGGTGAATATCCTTATCGGGATCCTGACCTTCAAGATAAAGAAGCTGTGCTACGACAAGGCTTGCGGTTGCATCATTTACCTCGTCACAAAGCATTATGATTCTATCGTTAAGCAGACGAGAAAAGATATCGTAGGAACGCTCTCCTCTACTTGTTTGTTCTACTACCATAGGTACCAAACTCATATAAATCTCTCCTCTTAAAATAAATTCTTTGTAAAAAACCGTTCCAAAGCATTGATTACTCGCCGCTTTGGAATGGGTTTAAAAGCTATTTAGAAAGTGTGCTAAAAATTATTCTTCGTCCTTTTTAGCAGCAGGTTTCTTTGCTGTGGTGGTTTTCTTTGCTGTAGTTGAAGTTGTCTTCTTAGCAGTTGTGGTTTTCTTTGCGGCGGGTTTCTTTTCAGCGTCGCCCTCAGCAGCTGCTTTCTTTGCAGCAGGTTTTCTTGCGGCTTTCTTTGTGATTTCAGCGTTATCTTTTATGAAATCAATAGACTTTTGCATTGCAATATCCTTTGCAATTTCCTCGGAAGGAATGAGGCTCTTAATCTTATCAGCCTCAATATTATAACCCTGAGCAAGCTTTTCATACTCAGCATTGAGCTCTTCTTCGGTTGCAACAATATTTTCAAGGCTTGCAATTTTCTCAAGTGCAAGGCGGATTTTGGTTTGTCTTTCAGCTTGCTCCTTGAAGGAAGCACGGAAAGCGGCCATATCGTTGCCTGTATAATGCAAGTAAAGGTCAAGGTTCATGCCCTGTGACTCAAGACGGCTTTGGAAATCTCTAACCATATCGTCGATAGCGTGCTCGAACATACACTCGGGGATTTCGGCCTTCATATTAGCGATTACTGCGTCGATAAGCTTTTCCTCAACCTCAAGATTTGCGGTGCTCTCGTAACGCTCAGCGATTTTAGCCTCAGCGTCCTTCTTGAAATCCTCAAGGCTATCGAACTCGGTTACGTCCTTAATGAACTCATCGTCAACCTCGGGAAGCTCGCGAACCTTAATCTCGTGAAGCTTACACTTAAAGGTTGCCTCTTTACCAGCGAGCTCGGGAGCGTGGTATTCGGTGGGGAAAGTAACAACTACGTCAAACTCGTCACCGATGTTGTGGCCAACGATTTGATCCTCAAAGCCGGGGATAAATTGGCCTGATCCGAGTACTAAGGGTTGTTTTTCGCCCTTACCGCCGTCGAATGCAACGCCGTCAACAAAGCCCTCGTAATCAATGATGGTGTTATCGCCGAGTTGAGCTGCTCTATCCTCAACAGTTATTATACGACTGTTGCGGCTGCGAAGATTGTCGATTTCTGCGGTGATATCCTCTTCAGTTACTTTTTTTACAGTTTTATCAGCTTTAATG
>CAZDLQ010000236.1:0-2159 GCA_964506315.1 uncultured Oscillospiraceae bacterium | reverse complement strand
AGCGGCGGCCGCCTCGGCGTCGTCGGCGGCGCACTCAACGATAAGCTCGTCGTGTACCTGCAAAATAAGGCGCGCGTCGAGAAGCTCGCTTTTAAGGCGACTGTAAACTCTATTCATTGCAATTTTTATAATATCGGCGGCGGTGCCTTGAATTGGGGTGTTACGCGCCACGCGCTCGCCTGCGGCGTGGAGCATTTTGTTACTGCTTTTAAGCTCGGGAATTTCTCTACGGCGGCCAAAAAGCGTTTCAACAAAGCCGTTTTGCTCGCCTTGCGAAACGGTGTTTTTCATATACTCGCAAACGCCGCTAAACTCGGTAAGGTAGCTGTCAATTAGTCTTTGCGCCTCTTTTACCGAGGTGCCGATGTCGTTTGAAAGCGAAAATGCGCCGATTCCGTAAACTATACCAAAGTTAACCGCCTTGGCGCTTTGGCGCACCTCGTGACTAACCATATCAATAGGCAAATTGTGTATCTTTGCGGCGGTTGCGGTGTGAATATCCACGCCGCTGTTAAACGCCTCTATCATGGCGTTATCGTTTGCCGCGTGAGCAAGCACGCGCAATTCTATTTGACTGTAGTCGGCGTCTACAAGCACGCTTCCCTCGTCTGCCACAAAGTACTCGCGAAGGCGCGCGCCAAGCGGCGTTCTAACGGGAATGTTTTGCAGGTTCGGCTCTATGGAAGATAGGCGGCCTGTTCTTGTTTCGGTTTGCAGGAAGGTTGTGTGAATTCGTCCGTCGGGGGCGATTTTAGAAAGAAGCCCCTCGGTATAGGTAGATTTTAATTTGGAAACCTTGCGGTATTCCAAAATATCGCAAATAATGGGGTGCTCCTTCTTTAAAGACTCGAGCACCTCGGCATTGGTGCTATAGCCCGTTTTGGTTTTCTTTCTTACGGGAAGCTGGAGTTTCTCAAAAAGCACCTCGCCAAGCTGCTTGGGGGAGTTTAAATTAAACTCACAGCCTGCGCTTTCGTATATTTTGGCGCGTAGGGCTTCAAGCGAAGCGGCAAGCTCCTTATCAAAGGCTATTATGCCCTCGGCGTCCACTCTAAAGCCTTCAAATTCCATACTCGAAAGGGTTTGGGAAAGCGGAATTTCCACCTCACAAAGAAGGCTCGTCATATTTTGCTCTTCAAGCTTTTTTGAGAGAATACGGCAAAGCTCGGGCAGTTTTGCGGCGTTTAAAACCGCTTCTTCGTTTTCACCAAACTCTAAAACGTAATCGGTTGTGGCCTTAACGTCGCCGTATTTTAAGATAAGATCGTCAAATTCATATTTTGATGCCGTCGGCTCTAAAAGATAGGCGGCAAGCTTTAAATCAAAGCAAACGTTTTTAAGCTCTATGCCGTTTTTAAGGGCATAAAGATACTGCGCCTTTGCATCAAAGGTGTTCTTTTTGCGCTCGCTTTCAAAAAAGCCTTTAACGTCGCAGCAAATGTAAAGGCTATCCTCGACTACAGCGTAAACCACGCCGTCGCAAAGTAAATAAAACGCCTCGCCGTCCTGTATCTCGGCGGCTTTATTTACTCTTGCAGTCTTAAAATTATACTCGCGGCTCTCGCTCACGCTTACCTCGGCGGCAGTTTCCGCGGCGTCGGATGCGGTGAGCGCGTATTTTTCCATAAAGGTTTTAAGGTTAAGGCGCATTAAAAGTGTGGCGGCGGCAGTTTTGTCAACCGCGCCCGTTTTAAAGCTTTGTGTGTCGGTTTCAATAGGCGCGCCTGTGTTTATGCGCGCAAGCTTTTGCGAAACAAAAGCATCGTCCTTGCCGTTTTGAAGCTTATTTAAAACCGCAGGCTTAAGCTCAGCATTTTCAAGGTTTTCATACAAGCTTTCGAGGCTTTCAAACTCGCGAATAAGCTCAACCGCGGTCTTTGAGCCTATACCTGCAATGCCCGAAATGTTATCCGAGCTGTCGCCCATAAGCGCTTTCAAGTCAACGATTTGGTCGGGGCGCACGCCCATAACCTCTAAAACGGTTTGGGGGTCAAAAACCGTGGTTTCGGTTTTGCCCGCCTTAGTGCTTGGCAGCAGCACGGTAACCTTATCGGTTACAAGCTGCAGGCTATCTCTATCGCCCGTTACGATAACGCACTCATTGCCTTGTTTTTCGGCGGCAGTCGAAAGCGTGCCGATAAGGTCGTCGGCCTCATAGC
>CAZDLQ010000235.1:0-2190 GCA_964506315.1 uncultured Oscillospiraceae bacterium | reverse complement strand
ACCGAGAGCACGTCCTCATAAGTAACGTCGCCGATAAACAGGTCTTTAAGCTCGGTAGAGCCCGGCATTTTATGAATAATAGACGTTATCTCTTTGGGTAAAATCTCATTTATTGCCTTTTTATGATATTCCTTCTTTTTCTCGCCTATCTTAACCGCGTTTTCACAGATTCTCATATATTCCTTACGCATATAAGGATACACAGGATTGACGCCGAAGTAGTTCATCATAATTCCGTTCTTTTTAACTACTATATAGGTAGCCATATCGTATACCGTTCTATACGGTCTAAAGTGAAGACCCTTAAAGATAAGGTCGGGAAGCTTCTTCATTGTATAATCGAATATGGATTTCTTTTCGTAAAGCTTATGGTACATTTCGCAGTTGAGCACCTGATCGGCACATTCGCCGAGCATAATATTCTCTACTCCGTGACTGCTGACAAGATCGGCAAGCTCATACTGCAGGAATATGCCTCTCTCATACATACAGCCTTCCATAGCGTATACTATCTCGGGAAGCTTATCAAAGCTACTGCCGTTAACGCGGCGGGTATGAAGATCAACGTTGCCGTAAAACTCGCATATCTTTTCCGCATCAGGTATCTCATCTGTACCTATGGTTCCGCCTATGCAAAAGGCATCAATTCGCTTATCTGAAAGCTTTTGAAGGTTATGCATTATGTAATTGGAGTCATATCCCGATGAAATGGTGGTTGCCATTCCGTCCTTCCAAAGCTGCTTAGTGCTACGGCTTACAACGCCGTCATACATTTCGACAGTTACGTCTCGCTTTGTATTTTCAAGCTTCTTATGCTTAAGGAGTTTTAGCTTGTGAGATATTTCAAGATTAGCCTTTCCCGACATCTTACAAATACCCTCAACGAGTGTATCGCTGTTAGCACTGTAGCCGCGGAGTATAAACTGCTTTACTGCGCGCATATTCATTTGCCATTCGCGGTTCACATTCTTAATAATGGTCTTTAAAGAGTTGGTGATATACACCTTGCCCTTGTCGTTATAATAGAAAATGGCTTGATTTGAGCCGAAGAAGTCTTGAAAAACGTAAGCCTTCTTTTTATCGGAATCGATCACAATTGCGGTATATATACCGTCAATAGCCGTATCGGCATCCTTGCCGTATTTTGAATAAATATCCAAAATACCACTGCCGTCAAGGCGGTTTCCATCAAGGTCATAGGCGTTTCCCAAAACAACCGCCGAGGCATTTGCTCTTTTTACGAGATACTCTTCACCATAGGGCATTTTTACCGTAAAGGTTTTGGTGTCTATAACAAGACATACGTTGTTTTTTGCGAGTGCCATTACAAATCACACTTCTTTCTGTTTGTCAAAATATAGAGTTGTTCCCAAAATTTCGAAAATAAATATACGAGCATATATTTTCAGTTTTTAAAGATGTGCCCCGATAGCCGATATTTATCAATTTATTGTACCATATTTACTTATTGAATGCAATACTTTTTTATACCTCATACATTTCTTTTAAAAGCTCGGTTATTTCCTCGAGTGAGCGCGCAATTAAATCGGGCTGATGTGCTCCGCAGAGCGCCTCGTCTAAACTTCCCTCTCCCGTAAGCACAAAAATTGAGGTCGCCTCGCTTCCCTCGGTTACGGCAATATCTGTGTAAAGTCTATCGCCCACAAATGCGATTGCACTCTCAACAACGCCTGCTTTGTCAACCACATAGTTTAGGGTGTGGCGCGAGGGTTTGCCGAAAAATTCGGGATAGCGTCCTGTCGATGCTTCCACAAGCCGTGCTATAGAGCCGCAGTCGGGCATAAACTTACCGTTTTCAATAGGGCAGTTTAGGTCGCAGTTTATTCCGATGTAATCCACGCCGTCTCTTACAAACTGGCAAAAGCGGTTTAATTTATCGTACTCAAGGGTAGTGTCAAAGCCGAGCACCATTAGGTTTGGGTTTTGCTCGTCGATTTCAATGCCCTCGTTTTTAAAGTTCTCCACAAGCTCGGGCGTGCCGAGTACAAAGGCGCGCGGATTTTTGTAGTTTTGCTTTATATGCAAAATTGCAACCTCGTTTGAAATGCAAACGTCGCCCTCTTTTGCTTCAATGCCAAGATTATTTAGTTTTTTTACGTAAACGTCGGCATTTTTTGATGAATTATTGGTAAAAAACCTATAGCTTTTACCTGCTTTTTTTACCGTTTC
>CAZDLQ010000234.1:0-2195 GCA_964506315.1 uncultured Oscillospiraceae bacterium | reverse complement strand
TTGTCAGCAGCATTGTCAGCAATAGAGGCCTCGGCCTTCTTAATCATGGTTTTGAGATTGGAGCGAACGGCCTTGTTGCGAAGATAATTAACCTCAGATACAAGCACTCTCTTCTTAGCTGATTTAATATTAGGCATCACTACACCTCCTTTTACAAAACAATTGTGGTTGCAAACGTGTCGTTTGCACATCAGTACAAGTTATGATAACACAAAAAAATTAAAAAAGCAAGTGTTTTTTGAAAAAAATTATAATGGAGAAAAAGAAATGAATTTTAGAACCGATTTGGCCTTAGAACGCCGCGAACTTATAAAAAACAGCGTGCCCGACGGAGTGGAGTTTGAGGAAAAATTTTGCGGCGAGTGTAAGGTGACGCACATAAGGGTAACAACCGCCGAGGGCGAGCGGAGTCTTAACAAGCCGCGCGGAAATTACGTTACTGTAGAGATACCGAAACCCACAAGCCTGCCCGATGAAAACGCCGAGATAATTGAAGCCATAGCAAGCGAGTTAAAATCGCTTGTAACGGGCGACGGCACGGTGCTTGTGGTGGGACTTGGCAACCACAACATAACTCCCGACGCGATAGGGCCTAAAACCGTTCAGTACACCCTCACAACGCGCCACGTCACAAGTGAAATGCCCGATTTTAACTTCCGCTCGGTTGCCGCCGTTGCAACAGGCGTAATGGGACAAACAGGCATTGAAAGCAGCGAAATTGTGCGTAGCATTTGCGATAGAATAAAGCCTACCTGCGTTATTGTGGTGGATGCCCTCGCGGCTATGAGCGTAGAGCGGCTTTGCAAAACGGTGCAAATTTGCGATACAGGCATCTCTCCGGGCTCGGGCGTGGGGAATCGCCGTAGTGAACTTTCCGCTAAAACGCTCGGCGTTAAAACCATCGCGGTTGGCGTTCCTACCGTTGTGGACGCCGTAACCATCGCCGCTGATATGACGGGTGGTCACACAACAAAAAACAGCGAATTTGATTCGCCAATAGTAACACAAAAGGAAATCGACAGCTTGGTGACTGCCGTGTCAAGAATACTGTCGCTCGCAATCGGCAGGGCGCTTCAGCCTTCGCTTTCAATATCGGATTTGTATTTTCTAACTGTGTGATAACACGCGCCGCGGCCGCATATAAATAAAAGAGAATACAAAGGGGGCGGCTGAGGCTGTGAAAAGGATTTTAAAAATAATTAGAAATGCGGTTTTGTCGGCCGCCGCTGTTGCTGTCGTGGTTGTGACCGCGCTTGGCGCGCTCAGCACGTTTTTTCCTTTTTTTGAAAAACTGTCGCTGGTGTCGGCTGCGGCGGCTATGCCGGGCGGAATCGGCGCCGCCTTTTCCAAAACCGAAACCTCGTCTACTGTTGTAAAGGAAGAACAGCACGGCTCAGGTCAAAAAGCCGATACCGACACCATCGCCGTATCGTCACAAACCCAAAGCACCGCACAAACCGAAAAGCCTGCCGACGCAGGCAAAATTTCGGAATACGCCTTTGCGCCGTCCAAAACCTCGTCGAAAATTATTTGGTATAAAGCCGCCGCTTTTTCCAATACAAGCGCCACCTCAAACGACGAAATTTTAAAGCTTTTAAAGCAGTCGCCCGATATAAAGCTCTCGGAAGGTCAGCCGCAGGTGCTTATCTTTCACACCCACGCCACCGAGTCTTACGAAATGCAGGATTTGGGCTATTACCTAAACGGCAGTAGCGCCCGCACCACCGACACAAAATATAATATGGTACGGGTGGGGCAGGAGATTGTAAAACAGCTCGAAGCGGCCAACATCGGCGTCATACACGACAAATCGCTTTACGACTACCCGTCCTATAACGGTGCCTATCAGCGAAGCGCCGCAAAGGTAGAAGAATACTTAAAAAAATACCCGTCAATATCGGTGGTGCTCGACATTCATCGCGATGCCATTGAGCAAAGCGGTGGCGTCAGGGTAAAGCCTACCGCCGAAATTAGCGGCAAAAAAGCCGCGCAGGTTATGATTATTGCAGGCGTAGACGACGGCACGATGGATTATAAAAACTGGGAAGAGAATATGAAGTTCGCCTCGGCCCTGCAAACGAGTATGGAAAACAGTTTCCCCGGGCTTACGCGCGCGGCAATGGTGTGCCATAGAAGGTACAATATGCACCTTTCAAATAACTCGCTGCTTATAGAGGTCGGCGGTCACGCCAATA
>CAZDLQ010000233.1:0-2198 GCA_964506315.1 uncultured Oscillospiraceae bacterium | reverse complement strand
TTCCTTGTCGATACCCGAAAACGCCGCCATAATGTCGGTGTGATAAGGAATTTCAAAATCGGGAGTTACGCACTCGCCGTAGCGCTTAACCTCAACGTTATCCTCGTCGCTCTTGCCGATAGGCACAGAAGCGTCGATAATGTTAGGAATACGCATCATAACTTCCTTTAGTTTGCTTTCAAGCTCGGTTTCGAGCACTTCAAGCTCGGAAAGACGCTGTGCCTGCTCATTTACAAGCGCGCGCATCTCCATAGCCTTGTCCTTTTCGCCCTTGCCCATCAAAACGCCGATTTCGCGGCTGATTTTGTTGCGGTTTGCGCGAAGGTCACTGGCCTCGCTTATTGCTTTTCTCTTTTGCTCGTCAAGCAGTATTGCCTCGTCAACTAAAGGAATCTTGCTTTCCTTAAACTTGCGGCGCATATTTTCTTTGACAATTTCGGGGTTTTCTCTTAAAAATTTAATATCAATCACGTTAGAGTCCTCCAAAAGAACAGGTATATATTAAAATCAGTTTATCACAAAAATGGCTCAATATCAAGAGAAAATCAACCATTTTTATTTACAATAAGTATATATTACTAATAAAATAACAAATAGTAAAACTAATTTTGGCTTGTGTAGTCGTTATCGACCTTTATTACGGCAAAATATTTCTCGTCAACCTCTTTAAGCGACGCCGAAATTTTTGAAACGAGAGTTTCTCTTTCCTTGTCGCTCATCGAGCAGGGCACTACAATATCAAAGATAAGATTTACGCGGTTTTCGCCGTCGGTCATACGGAAATCGTGAATGGAATAGCCGCCGAGCGTCGAAACAATTTCCAAAACAAGCTCCTTGGCGTTGCTTATGGTTTCGCAGTCGGTTGCGATGGGGTCCATGTGAATAACAAGCTCGACGCCGAGGGAATTCATAGCCTCAACCTCTAAAGCGTCGATTTCCTCGTGGATAACGGTAAGGTTTTCCTTGTCGCTAACCTCGGCGTGCATAGATGCGAAAACTCTACCGGGGCCGTAGTCGTGAACGATTAAATCGTGAATACCGAGCACGTAGGGTGATGCGGAAACGAGCGTATCAATGCTTTTCACAAGCTCCAAATCGGGCGCTGAGCCGAGCAGTACGTTTACCGTATCGCGCGCCGTTTTAAAGCCGACAAGCATAATGAGAACCGACACAACAACGCCGATATATCCGTCAACGTTAAGCTCGAAGAAATAACCTAAAATTGTCGAAACAACAACCGCCGAGGTGGCGATAACGTCGTTTAAGCTGTCGCTTGCCGCCGCTTTTAAAACGCCCGAATCGACGCATTTGCCTAAATATCGGTTGTAGAAAAACATCCAAAGCTTTAAAAGAATGGAAAGAAGCAGGATTATGAGCAAAATCGGCTTCATAACAATAGGCTCGGGAGCGAGAATTTTATTAAATGAGCTTTTAAAAAGCTCAAAGCCGACCAGCATAATTAAAAACGAAATGATAAGTGACGAAATATACTCAAACCTGCCGTGACCAAACGGATGGTTGGCATCGGGGCGTTTGTTTGAAAGCTTTGCCGAAATGACCGCCATTACCGAGGTGCCCATATCGGATAGGTTGTTAAACGCGTCGGAAACAATGGCAAGACTGTGCATAAGACTGCCGATAATCAGCTTTACCACAAACAAAATTATATTGCAAATAATGCCAAGCGCACCGCCGAGCGAAATGTACTTTTCGCGCACCGTTTTGTCATTTACGTTGCCATAATCGCGAATAAACGCCTTTACAATAAGCTTTATCATATTTTATCACCAATTTGTGTTAAAAATTATGTGCGAAGTTTTGTAAACCTTTAAATAATATAAAGGCTCCCTTGTGTAAAGGGAGCTGTCACCGAAGGTGACTGAGAGATTGTCAAAAGGCCCCCTTGCCTAAAGGGGGCTGGCAAAACCGAAGGTTTTGACTGGGGGATACGTGTCGCTGAGCGACACATCGTCCCTTGGACGATTATCCCTCCGTCTTTTTGCTTCGCAAAAATCCACCTCCCTTTAGGCAAGGGAGGCTTTGCAGGCGGTTGATAACCGCCCTTACATTGTTTAAATAAAATTTCAGAGAATTGTAGGGAACGTTCTCGTTGCGACTCAGTCACGGCTCGGCTCTGACAATCCACTGGATTGTCATTCACTCCCTCGCCGCCGCTTTGCTACATTTATGACGTTCCG
>CAZDLQ010000232.1:0-2204 GCA_964506315.1 uncultured Oscillospiraceae bacterium | reverse complement strand
GTGTGGGTACGCCGTAATAGTCTACCGAAATTTTATCAAGAACTGCAGGGTTTGCTCTACCTGCGCGAATTGCGGAAAATTCGCCCTTAAGAACGTCGACGCTCTTGTTCATTTTATCCTTCATTGTGTTCATTAACTCTTGCATAACCAAGCTCTCCTTTTTATTAGTCTACGTATACTACTGTTCCGATATTTTCACCGGTTACAGCGCGATAAATATTTTCGGGGTCTTCCAAACTAAATACCAAAATCGGCATTTTGTTATCCTTACACATTGCTGCGGCGGTGCTATCCATAACCGCAAGACCTTTTGCGAGCACCTCTGAAAGTGAAACGGTATCGTATTTAACTGCATCAGCAAATTTATGGGGATCCTTATCATAAACGCCGTCAACCATAGTTGCCTTGAACATTATATCGGCGTTAATCTCAGCCGCTCTAAGCGAGGAAGCGGTATCGGTTGAGAAGTACGGGCTACCTACGCCGCATCCGAAGATAACAACTCTACCTCTTTGAAGGTGTTTAAGCGCCTTATTTCTAATATACGGCTCGGCAATTTGGTTCATATGAATTGCGGTTTGAACCCTAACATCAATGCCGTAGCTTTCGAGCATATCGGCAACTGCGAGAGCGTTCATAGCCGTTGCAAGCATACCGATATGATCGGCTCTCGATCTATCCATGTGCTCGTTTGAGCGGCCTCTCCAAAAGTTACCGCCGCCTACTACGATACCAACCTCGGCACCAACGTCCACGCATTTTTTGATGCTTTTACAAATGGCCGACACGGTTTCGTTATCGATACCCATTTTTTTATCGCCGGCAAGCGCCTCTCCACTAAGCTTTAGAAGAATTCTCTTATATTTTAAAGCCATACCATTTCCTCCGTCCTTTTATTTTACATCCTAATTATACATATACTATTATATAATATTTTTATTATTATGTAAAGCACATTTTAGACTTTATAAGCATTATTTTTCCAAAAAATACTGATACAAATTACATTTAATCATTCCGTTATAAAGCTTACGTTTTTTTGTAGCTTTTCTACCGAAAAGCTCCTCGAAATTCTCGTGCGGAGAAATGATATAGTAGCTTACGTTTTCTTTAGGAACAAGCACCTTGCCCATTGTTTTATAAAGCGCTTCGGCGGTCTTTATATCCGAAAGCCTCTCGCCATAGGGTGGGTTACAAATTACGATGCCTTTTTCCTGTGGCAAGGTAAAATCCTTTACATCGGCGCAGGATACCGAAACGAGCGAGCCGCAGGACGCTTTTTTAGAGTTTTCAAGTGCGAGTCTAACGGCATTTTCGTCTATATCCGAGCCGAAGGCGTGAAATTCTACCGAGCGGTTAATTTTTTCTATCGCCTCTCCCCTTGCCTCGCTCCAAAATGAAGGCTCAAAGCAGGACCATTTTTCCGCCGCAAAGCCGCGTCTTAGTCCCGGCGCGGTGTTTGTAGCGCGAAGCGCCGCCTCAACCAAAAACGTGCCGCTACCGCACATTGGGTCATAAATTTGACTGAAGTGCTTTACCCTTGCAATATCAAGTATACCTGCGGCAAGAGTTTCCTTGATAGGCGCGGCGTTGGAATTTTTACGGTAGCCTCTTTTATGAAGCCCCTCTCCGCTTGTATCAAGGTACAGGCACACCTTGTCCTTTAAAATAGAAAACTGAATTTGCAGTTTTGCGCCCGTTTCCTCAAAATAGCTTATGCCGTAAACCTTTTCAAGCCTTTTAACAACGGCTTTTTTTATAATTGACTGACAGTCGGGCACGCTATGAAGCTTAGAGTTTAGCGCCCAGCCTTTTACGGGGAAAGCCTCGTCCTTTGCGATAAAGTCTTCCCACTTTACACTCATCGTGCCTTGGAAAAGGTCCTCAAAGCTATACGCGTTAAAGGACGCAAGCTCAATTAAAACCCTTTCAGCTGTTCTTAGGTTTATATTTGCCTTTGCAACGGCGGCAAAATCGCCGTCAAAGCTTACCTTGCCGTTATCGCTTTGAACGTTTTCAAAGCCAAGGCGCTTCATTTCTCCCGAAAGGACGCTTTCAAGCCCAAAATGGCAAGGACAGGAAATTTTAAATGACATAGCTCTACCTCTTTTAAAAAGGCGAAGTGTTGCCACTTCGCCCATTTTTACTATCTACCGCCTCTACGGCTACCGCCGCCGCGTTTGGAATCTATATTTCGTTTAAGG
>CAZDLQ010000231.1:0-2205 GCA_964506315.1 uncultured Oscillospiraceae bacterium | reverse complement strand
GTAGTCTGCAATGGCCTGCCGTGCTTCCGGCATGCCCTGAAAATCACAGTAAGCGACCGCCCGTGCCTCCTGTCCTTCAATGGCCTGACGGATGCTCTCCGGCAGGGGGAAGCCGAAGGTGGCGGGGTTGCCGGTATTCAGCTTCAGCACATCCATACCACGGCTCTGCATGGCAATGGCCTCCCGGTACAGAGGGCCGCGAATATCCGAATGAACGGATTCCATTCGGTTAGGTGCGCCTTAGGCCAGCTCAGCCACCTCTCCACACAAGCGTTTTAAAACGCTTAATTATTATACACAAATTTGCCGCCTGTGTCAATAGAAAAATCATTAAATTATTGTACATATATTTATTTTGTTGCTTAATTTTTCGCATTACACATTTACTTAAAATTAAAACTTATCTACTATTCCATAATCGGCATAGTCAAAAATCGGGGCATTTTTATCGGGATTGATCGCAATAACCGTCCCTGACTGCCGCATACCTACAATATGGTGAACCGCTCCCGATACTCCTATAGCAATATAAACTACCGGGCTTACCGTTTTACCCGTTAAGCCTACCTGCATACTATATGGGAGTATATCATTATCAACTGCTTTTCTTGTGGTAGCCAAATCCGCGCCGATTTTTTTGGCGAAGGACTTTGCTTTTTCAAGGCTATCCTTTGCGCCATAACCTAATGCTACAACAATATCCGAAGCATTTTGCGTGGTTCTAACAGTTGCCATAGCAGGCTTTGTGAGACTTTCTATTTTAGCTATTATACTGCCCGAAAGCGCGGGGCGATACATATAAAGCGACTTACCATCCGTTTCAAGCAATGTACAGTCAGCACATAGACCTAACCCCAATTTTGCCGCAACCTGCGCCGACAGCTTTTTAGAGAGAGGGTCACTTCCCCAAAGCACCGCACTTGGCTTTTCGGAATTTATTTTCTCTACTAAATCATCTACGTCAGTAATCGGCAAAACGGTAATATCATCACTCACCGTCCGAGCAAACTCGCGCGGAGCCTCCCCTACTATGTAAACCTTATCAAGCTTTACATCGGGTGATGAAACGGTAGTAATCTTCTCTTTGTTCTTTTTTAGGCCCTCATCAATGGCATCTTGAAGCTTATCAAATGAAATAAATTTGCATTTTCGTCTTCCCGATTCATTTTCAAAGGTTTTAATCACTCTTGTGGGTGAACCTTTGAGTCCACATTTTTGCTCGTCAGCATCAATGTCCGCTGCCGTCCAAACCTCGACCTCGCCCATTTTAGAAAGAATACTTGGAAGCCTTAAGTTATTTATTCTTTCTATAGTAAGAAGTGCAGGAAAGACAGCCGTTTCTACGTTCATATCACGCGTGGTACAAGTAATGCTATCGCCAATTTCATCAATGCTCATAACATTAGTTATAAGATTGGTTTCGGCCATAACCGAAAGCATGGGCCCTGTTTGCGCAGTATCCCCTATAAGCGTTTGTCTACCGCAAAATATAAGGTCAGGCTTTATCTTTTTTACCGCCAATGACAGCGCATAAGCAGTTGCAATGGTATCAGCGCCTGCAAACACTTTATCCGACAAAAGAATTGCTTTTTTAGCGCCCAAACGGGTTAACCTTAAAAGAAAATCCTTTGTAGATAACGGTCCCATACTGATAATTATAACTTCCGCGTTTTTTATTCTCAGCGCTTCTTCATAAGCGCAGGCATCAAACGGATTTATCTCGCCGTCAAGACCTTGACGGATACAAACTAATATTTTCATAACTATCTCTCATTATATATCGGTGCTAATGCATCGTGAATCTTTTTATAGGTTTTGAAAACCTCTTGATATTTCAAAGTATTTTCGGGGTTGGGATATGTAATATCAACATCTTTAACGCATTTTTCTACTGCATCCTTAGCGTCCTTAAACACGCCTGTAGCAATACCTGCAAGCATAGCGGAGCCTAATGAAGAATCGCTACTCTCGGTAGTTTTAAGAGCTATTCCCAAGGCATCAGCAATCATTTGTCGCCAAAGCTTACCCTTTGTACCGCCGCCAATGGCTGTAGCAACTGTGTTATAAGGAATATTAAGACTGTCAAGATACAGCTTACTGTCAACAAGCGAATATGCTACCCCTTCAAGCACCGCGCGGGTAAAGTGAGCCTTTGTGTGTGTTGCTCTTATTCCCGTAAAGCTTCCGCAAAGCATTGGGTCGGCA
>CAZDLQ010000230.1:0-2222 GCA_964506315.1 uncultured Oscillospiraceae bacterium | reverse complement strand
AGACGGCGACCCCGCCGCTGCTTACCGTTATACCGAGTCGCGTATGAGCAAGGTTTCTATGGAAATGCTCGCCGATATTGACAAGGAAACGGTTGATTTCGTTCCCAACTACGACGACCGCCTTAAAGAACCGTCAGTTCTCCCCTCGCGTTTTCCGAATTTACTTGTAAACGGCTCGGACGGTATCGCAGTTGGTATGGCAACCAACATTCCGCCCCATAATCTTCGCGAGGTTAGTGAGGGCATTTGCTACCTTATTGATAACCCCGATGCCGAGGTTGCCGACCTTATGGAATTTGTAAAAGGTCCCGACTTCCCCACCGGCGGTATCGTAATGGGTAGAAGCGGAATAAGAGCGGCTTACTCTACAGGCCGCGGCAAGATTATCTTGCGCTCGCGCGCCGAGATAGAGGAAGAAAAGAGCGGCAAGTTTAGAATTGTCGTAACCGAAATTCCCTATCAGGTCAACAAGGCAAGGCTTATCACCTCAATAGCCGAGCTTATTAAGTCAAAGCGCATTGAGGGTATCAGTGACCTTCGTGACGAGTCGGGCCGTGAGGGACTTAGAATCGTAATCGAACTTAAAAAAGAGGCTAATCCGCAGGTTATTTTAAATCAGCTTTACTCATATACACAGCTTCAAATCACATTCGGCGCAATTATGCTCGCAATTTGTGACGGTCAGCCTAAGGTTCTCTCGCTCAAAGAGATGATGAACCACTACATCAGCTTCCAAAAGGAAGTTATTATTAGAAGAACTAAGTTTGACCTTCGCAAAGCGCAGGAAAGAGCCCACATTTTAGAGGGTTACGTAATCGCGCAGGATAATATTGACGAGGTTGTTAATATCTTAAGACACTCCAAGAGCATTCCCGAGGGTAAAGCCGCCCTTATGGAGAGGTTTTCGCTCACCGAGGCGCAGGCAACCGCCATCGTTCAAATGCAGCTTGGCCGTCTTACAGGTATGGAGCGCGACAAGATTATTGAGGAATTAGAGGCGCTCAATAAGAAAATTGCCGAGCTAAAGGAAATTCTCGGAAACGAGAGCCTTGTTCTTAACATTATTAAGGAAGAGCTTACCGAAATCGCTAAAAAATACGGCGACGAGAGAAGAACCGCTATTGAAAACGTCAGCGGTGAGGTTGATATTGAGGACCTTATTCCCGAGGAAGAGAGCGTTATCACATTAACCCACTTTGGCTATATCAAGCGTGTTGCCGCCGATACCTATAGAACACAGGGCAGAAGCGGACGCGGCGTTGCAGGTATGACTCAAAAAGAGGAAGACTTTGTTGAGGAAATGTTTATTTCCTCGTCGCACGATTATATCCTGTTTGTAACCGAAAGCGGTAAAATGTTCCGCCGCAAGTGCTTTGAAATTCCCGAGGCAAGCCGAAACGCCAAGGGCACCAATATCGTAAACATTCTTCCTATTGAAAACGGCGAGAGAATTGCCGCAATGCTCCATCTTCGCGACCTTGAGGAAGAGGGCAAATATATCGTTATGGCTACCGAGGGCGGTATTATTAAGAGAACCGCACTCTCGGCTTACAAAAATATCCGCAAGAACGGACTTATCGCGCTTAATCTTCGTGAGGGTGACAGACTTTGCGCCGTTAGACTTACAGGCGGCGACGATACTCTCCTTCTTGCCACCAAGCTTGGTAAGGCAGTTAGATTTAATGAAGCGGACGTGCGCGCAATGTCAAGAACTGCAACGGGTGTGCGCGGCATTAAGCTCCGCGCAGGCGACAAGGTTGTCGGCTTTGCCGTTGTAAAAGAGGACGAGTACCTTGTAACCATCACCGAAAAGGGCTTTGGTAAAAAGTGCGAGCCTTCGCAGTATAGAATTCAGTCAAGAGGCGGTAGCGGTACAATTAACTATCGCGTTGACGAAAAGCGCGGTAACGTTTGCGGCGTTCGCAGCGTAAATGACGCGGACGACCTTATGCTCATTTCGGACAGCGGCGTTATCATTAGAATTCGCCTTGCCGATATCAACGTTTCTTCAAGAAACACACTTGGTGTAAGAGTAATGCGTCTTGACGAGGGTTGCAGCGTTGCCGCATTTGCCGCAACTGCACACGACGAGGACGCCGAAACCGCTGAGGTTGAAAAGCTTTCGGACGAGGAACTCAAGGCGCAGGAGTTAGAAACTCAAAGCACCGATGCAGTCGAGCCCGACGACGCCGATGTAGACGACGAAATCGACGAGGCCGAGG
>CAZDLQ010000229.1:0-2245 GCA_964506315.1 uncultured Oscillospiraceae bacterium | reverse complement strand
CTTTAATGACGATACTATGATTTATCTAGGCGACGGAAATATAAAAGATGGAGGGTTATATTTTACGGGGCACTGTGAAAACGGCGGAGAAGGTAATTACAAAATCAATTTAGATGGCACAGGATTACAAAAATTAAGTTGATTTAGGGGTGCTTATGAGCGAAAAAAGAAACGATTTGCAGCACAAAATAGATTTGTGGAAACAAATGCAACAAATGGTTATTGATGTTGAAAATCGAAATTTTAATATTTTAAGTTTTGGAACAATTACAACTGCTATCACTACAATACTATCCTATTACACTGATAAAGATATTTTCCAATATATCAATATTGCTGTTCCAATGTTTATTTTGCTGTCATTTTATTTTGCGGCTTTTAATAATAAAATTTCTGCATATATTAGAGGATATTTATCAGGGTTAGAAGAAAATATAAATTCGGATATAAGTGAAGACATTTTTTTGTGGAACAAAGGATATTCTGAACTATTCCACAAAAAATATTTCCCCACAAACTCTTATATTAGTGTTCTCTACATAATCGTAGCTTTTACATTATCTGTTTTTAGTTTTTTCAAAATATATATGTTATCATCAAGCGTATTTTGGCGTGTAATTTGGGTGTTATATGTTTTAACTTTTACTGTTTTTATATGGATATTTTGCTACGATTTACTAACAAATACTAAATCCAAACAATACGCAAGACTTTATTTTCACATTAAAAATCATCACCTCAAAATAAGCAAATTAGAAAATGTCAACAATAAATACTTAGAGGATATGCAGCAATTACTAAACTTAAATAAATAAACACCCAATCTAAAATAGCCCATATATCACTACATTCCATTAAACAAAAAATAAACTTTAAAACAAAAAAGGCATCGGCGTGAAGCCGATGCCTTTTAATTTGTTTTGTGTTTTTCCTTAGTTGTTAACGTAAGGAAGAAGAGCTAAGTGGCGAGCACGCTTGATAGCGATTGTTACCTGACGCTGATGATAAGCACAGGTGCCTGTTACTCTTCTGGGAACGATCTTGCCGCGCTCGGAAATGTACTTTCTGAGCTTTGCAATATCCTTGTAATCAATATCAGTTCCAGCTTTATCTACGCAAAAAGCGCAAACCTTTTTACGACCCTTACGGTTAAAGCTTCTCTCATTCTTTTCCATTTAGGTAACCTCCTTTTTAGGTTTTTGACAATAGTATTTTACTAATTAGAACGGAAGGTCATCGTCATCCTGCTCATTTACAACCTCAAAGTCGCCCTGGCTTCCTGAAGAGAAAGCAGTTGTGGGAACCTCAAAGGGAACGGCATTATCTCTTGTACCGCTCTCGGCTTTACTGCCGGTAAATGAAACGTTGTTTGCTACAACGTCATAAGCAGTTCTCTTATTTCCGTCTTTATCCTCGTAGCTACGGGTTTGAAGCGAGCCTTCAATAGCAATCATACTGCCTTTTCTAAAATATTTACAAACAAACTCAGCAGTTTGACGCCATGCAACGATATTGATAAAGTCAGCTTGTCTTTCACCTGTTTGTTTATTTGCAAAATTACGGTCGACAGCAATTCTAAAAGAAGTTGTTGCTATTCCGTTTGCAGTTGATTTAAGCTCGGGGTCAGCTACGAGTCTACCCATAAGAACAACTACATTTATCACTTGAATACACCCTTTCTTTTTGCAGCTTGTTTACAGCCCGAATTATTCCTTGCTGATTACGAGTGAGCGAAGAATCTCTTCAGTAATGTTGCAGTTACGCTCGAGCTCTGCAGGGAAACTAGGAACGCTTGTGAAGTTGAAGAGAATGTAGAAGCCCTCAGTCATATCGTTGATAGGATAAGCGAACTTACGTACACCCCACTCGTCAACATTCTCAATGGTTCCGTTAGCGGCAATAAGGTTAGTAAACTTCTCGACTGTAGCGCGAATTGCTTCCTCGCCGATGCTGTTGTCAATAACCAAAAAGGCCTCATACTTTGCGTTTACCTTTGACATGTTTTTGCACCTCCTTTTGGACTTTGGCCCCTTAATTTTTTAAGGAGCAAGGATGATTGACGCAGTAAGCGACAATACACTAGTTATTATAGCAATTGCAAACTATAATGTCAAGTTTTTATTTTATTTAATTTGAAATTTTTGTTTTTATATCTATATAAAAGCGGAATGTCGGAAACCGTAGCGAAGCGCGGCGAGGGAGTGAATGACAATCCAGTGGATTGTCAGAGCCGAGCCGTGACCGA
>CAZDLQ010000228.1:0-2264 GCA_964506315.1 uncultured Oscillospiraceae bacterium | reverse complement strand
TCACCATCATCTCGGAAACGGCGGTAGCTACTTGCACCGTTATCCATTGACCTGCTCCTTTCCGAAAAGGCTGTTTTGCCCTTGCACCTATTACACGAAGAAAAGCGCCTAAACCTCACAGTTCTTTACATTGTATCATAAAAATAAACGACAGCATAGCCGAGCCATACTGTCGTTTTTAAATTTATATAGCCTCAATTTCCACAAGGGTGGACATATTGTCACCGCGCGAGAGTGCAAGGTGAAGGCCTGCTTTCATTAGAATTTCGCCGCTGAATGTGCCTAAATCACACTTTTTAAGTGTAATGGCAAAAGGCTTTACACGGCTTTGGTCGTCGCAGTACATTGTAAGCTTGTAGTTTTGACTCTCGTCAAGACCTTTAAGCTTTACGTAAAAGTCGGCGGGGTCGTTTACAGTATCCATTTGCACCATATTAAAGAGCGCGGTTTTCTTGTCCTTTGAAACAAACTGCCAAGATGATATTCTTGTAGCGTTTGTTTTTTGCTCATAGGGCGAGATAAGTCTATAGTAGTCGCCGTGATTTATGGTAAAGTAATGCTTTTTATAAAGTTCGGTCATTTGAAGCATATCTTTTTTGCTTTGCTCGCTCTCGTGCGCAGGGTCAAGCTCAAAGCCGAAGGTACCTGCCATTGCGGTAATGCTTCTTTGAAGCACCGAGGTAGGATGCAGGGTGTTTATATTAGGCGAAAACGCCACGTGCGAGCCCACCGTTGAGATGGGATAAATAAATGATGAGCCATACTGAATTTTCATTCTATGCGCAGGGCAGGTGTTGTCACTGCACCAAATCTGAGGCGAATAGTACATCATACCCGCATCAAATCTACCGCCGCCGCTTGCGCAGTTTTCAAAAAGCACGTCGGGGAAATTCTTGTTAATTCTCTCCATAAACTCATAAACACCAAGAATATAGCGGTGGAAAAACTCCCCTTGCCTATCCTCTTTAAGCGCGAGCGAGTAGGCATCGGAAATATAACGGTTTACGTCCCATTTAATATAAGCAACGGGGCTCTCAGTTAGGATTTTGGCCATTTGGTCATAGATACAGTCGCGGATTTCCTTACGGGTAAAATCCAAAACAAGCTGCCATCTACCTCTAAAGGGCGCTCTACCGGGAACCTGCACGCACCAGTCGGGATGGTTTTTATAAAGCTCACTATCCTCCGAAATCATTTCGGGCTCGAACCAAACGCCGAGCTTCATATCAATATCGGCAAGTCTTTTACAAAGTCCTGCAATGCCGTTAGGGAGCTTTTCTTTAAACTCGGTCCAATCGCCGAGCGAGTTATTGTCCCAGTTTCTATGTCCGAACCAGCCGTCGTCCATAACAAGCATTTCAACGCCAAACTGCTTGGCATCCTGTGCGATCTCAACGAGTTTATCCTCGTCAAAGTCAAAAACGGTGGCTTCCCAGTTATTTATAAGCACAGGGCGGCGTGTGTCCTTGTATTTTCCGCGGCAAACGTTGCAACGGATAAGGTCGTGGTAGCCTCTTGAAAGGTCGCCAAGGCCGTCCTTTGTGTATGAAAGAATTACCTCGGGTGTTTCAAAGCACTCGCCGTCTTCAAGAGTCCAACAAAAGCCTGTGGGGTTAATGCCAAGGCTCATTCTAACTCTATCGGCGTGGTCAAGCTCAGCCGTTGCCAAGAAGTTACCGCTATAAACAAGCGTTGCGCCGTAACATTCTCCGCCATCCTCGGTGGCGTTATGGTCACAAAGGATAATAGAGTTATTTGTAAAGTGGCTTGTATGGCCCGAGGTGCTCTCGGTTGAGGTTTTGCCGTGTTTTAAAGGCGTACGCTCAACGTAGCGCTCGTTGTTTATTTTACCGAAAAAAGTAATTGTATCAAATTCTTTTTTAGCAATATCAAGCGTCATAGAAAGGGCGCTATCTATATAGAATTTTTTACCCGTTTTATTTATAATTTTAGCCGAGCGCATTATCTCGCCGTGTCCGTCAAGCATGCTATAGTAAAGCTCAACGTAAAGCTCCTCTACCCTATCTTTTAGCGTTAAAACAAGGGTTTGCGCCTTATCGTTTTCATTTAAGTAAACTGCGGGAAGGCCATTTAAGGCGGGCTTACCGTTTAAAATTTCGTGCGAATAATAGCGAAGGTCAATGGTACTGCTTCCATTTACAAAACGTCCCACAAGTGCGCTTTGACGAAAGTCGCCAATACCAAACGTGGAATACTCCATAAGGCGCGCGTGGGGGCAGTATTTACCTGCGCCGTTCTCAAAC
>CAZDLQ010000227.1:0-2299 GCA_964506315.1 uncultured Oscillospiraceae bacterium | reverse complement strand
TCGTTGCTGTCACCGAGAACCTCAAGAACCTTGGGGCTTACTCTTGTCATAATAAGCATATTAAGAACAACGTAGATAGAGTCGGTAATCTCAATACCAACCTTTGCGAGAGGTGAGCCGATAGGACCCATTGAGAAGGGAACAATATACATTGTTTTGCCCTCATATCTACCTCTTGCGATATTATAAAGCTTCTCATACATCTCAGCGGGAGCGCACCAGTTGTTTGTGGGGCCTGCATCTTCCTGTTTGGTTGTGCAAATGAAGGTGCGGTCCTCAACACGAGCAACGTCGTTTGCTTTTGTGCGGTGCAGGTAGCATCCGGGGAGCTTTTCTTGATTTAATTCAAACATCTCGCCGGTTGAAACTGCCTCGGCACGAAGAGCATCTCTTTGTGCGTCCGAGCCGTCAATCCATACAACCTCTGCAGGATTAAGAAGCTCTTTCATTTCATCAATCCATTTTAAAACGGTGGGATTCTTAGTCATTTTGTTTCTCTCCTTTGTTAAAAAAACTGCAATTTTCACCAAATACCATTATATCTTAACAGTAAAGTAAAATCAATAGTAATATGATAAATAATTTGTGAATTTATGCATTTTTTATAAAAAAAAGCACCCAAAGGGTGCTTTTTTGCAAGATTTAAGCTCGATTACTTCAAAAATGTCTTTGCAATGTCCACAATCTCGCTTGGATTTGCAATTATGTAATTTGCGCCTGCATTAGAGAGCTCGGCTCTATCTCTAAAGCCCCAAAGCACGCCGATGGAAGTAAGGTCGGCATTTTTGGCGGTGGTGATGTCGGTGCCCGTGTCACCGACGTAAAGCACCTCGTCCTTGGAAACGCCGAATTCCTTCAAAATCTCAAAAACAGCATCGGGAGCAGGCTTGAGAGCGATGCCCTCGCGTGCGCCGTAGCATACGTCAATAAGCTCGCTGCCGAAAAGCGCATCGGACACCTTTTTAGCGGTGCCGTCAGGCTTGTTGGATAGAATGGCGGTTTTAACACCAAGCTCTTTAAGAGCCTTTAACATATCGCAAACGCCCTCGTACGCCTCGGTAAGATAGAGGAAGTCGTTATCGTAGGTGGTGTTATATTCGGGGTAGACCTTATTAAAATCTTCCTCGGTGCCGCCGACCTCGGCCATCATTCTCTCGACCAAAACGCGAGCGCCGTTGCCGACAAATTTTTTAAACTTATCGGTTTCGATTGAGGGCAGGCCGTACAAATTAAGGGCACGGTTAGCAAAATAGGAAATGGAATTTATGGTGTTAACCACCGTTCCGTCCATATCAAAAATACAAAGCTTAAGCATTATTTTAACCTCAAATTACATATCTAAAATTCCCAAAATGACGATACCGACGGCGGTTATGCCGATAGCAACGTAGTGCTTCCAGGAGAGCTTTTCTTTAAGGAAAATGTGGCTCCATACAAGAGAAACTACGCAGTAAGCCGAAATGATAGCAGCGGCGGGAGCAGCGTGCTCGGTATCAGCGAGTGCGAAAATGTAAGCAAACTGACCTGCAGTTTCAAACACACCGCCGAGAACTTTTGTGCCGTCTTCCTTGGGAACAAGCTTATCGCGGCGAATACCGAATACGTAAATTGCGGCGATGATACCCATAACTAAGAAGGTAAGCTCGTAAGCAACGTTTGCGGTGTCCTCGGGGAGAGTGGTCTTGAAAACGTTATCAAGGAAGGTGCCTGTAGGCTCTTCACGAAGGATAACGGTGTCAACAAATGTGCCAAGTGCATCTATGATGCAGTAAAGAATGGGCAGTGCAATAGCAAGAAAGCTTTTTGTATACTTGCGGTTTGCTTTTTCCTGACGGGCAATTCTAAGCTCGTCATCCTCGCGCATATTAACAATACCAAGAATAAGAACGCCGACGGCAACAATACCTATAGCCACCATACCAAGAGGTGCAACGTCTTGATTTAAGAATAAGAGGCACAAAATTGCGGCAAGCGCGCCTGAGGAGTTACAAATAGGTGACGAGATGGAAAGCTCGATGTAACGGAGTGATACATATCCAAAAATCATCGAAATGATGTAGAGAAGTGATGCGGGTAAATATGTAAGAATATCGGCAAAGGTGATGGAAACGCCGCCTACAAAGATTTCATAAGCCGCGTGAAGTCCCATAACAAGACCTACTGCTGAAACCATTTTCCAGTGACTATACTTATCATTTTGCCTTGAGCCGATTTTTGAGAAAATGTCCGAGCCGCTCCAGCAAAGCATAGCTGCGATTGAAAGCCAAAACCACATAAATTTTTCGTCCTTTCTTAAATG
>CAZDLQ010000226.1:0-2300 GCA_964506315.1 uncultured Oscillospiraceae bacterium | reverse complement strand
GCCGCAACTGCGGACATCTCGTAATGGGAACAAAGGCTCCCGGCGTTTGCCCCACCTGTGCACATCCCCAAAGCTTCTTTGAGGTTAGAGAAGAAAATTATTAAGAATTTTATAAACCGCTCACTTTTTGTGAGCGGTTTATTTTTTTGCATATTTTCTTTAAAAGCACAAAAAATAAAATTGAAAAGAGGTGAGAAAAATGGCTAAAAATAAAATTGATAATAGATTTAACGATGAAAACAATTTTAAGGATAACAGCAAAAACCAATTTGATAACAAGAAAAAAGAGTCTTCCGAAAACAAGAAGAAGGATTCTTTTGATAACAAGAAAAACGATTCTTATAAAGGTTAGTTTATAAAACAAGCGGCGGTGTGTGGGAGTTTCCACACGCCGCCGTTTTTTACTGAATCGTTTTGCCGCAAAAATTTGTCACAAGCCTCCGTATTTTTCGGCTATACGGAATTTTCGGGCGGGTAAAAAAAGAGGATCTACCGTAAAAATCGCCAAACACGTTACAATACCTTATATCCCGCGGCATACTTTCCCTTTCAATTTTCCAAATAGAAGTCCAATCCGCTTTTTGATAAAATCCAAACATAAAATGTATTGTGAGGCTTTTTTGGTCAAATTCAACCCATATTGGTCTAAACAAAAGGGACAAAAACAAAATACCCAAAACAGCAAAGGCGCCAGGCATTACTTCTACCGTTTCTTTTTCTATCATAAAGGCTAAAATGCATCCTGTCGTAGCCAAACACCAAATAGACATACAAGCTATCCAGTGTATATTAAACACTTTTTTACGCACAATACCACTTCCCTTGATGCTATCTTTTAAAGCCCGACGGCTCGATGCCGTAAACCTGCAGTGCTGTAAGCTCATCAGATGCCAAAATATCGCTTGGCATTACAAGCGGGCCGCCGTTTGAGTCAATGTCAATGCCCTGCTTTTTATAAGCGTACCAAATTATATGGCCGCAGTTTGTAAGACTTGGCGTTTGTGTGAATTTATTTCCAAAAAAGCCAAACGACACCGAATACTGCAAATCTATAAGCTCTTTTTTGGCGTACTCGGCGGCGGCTTTACGCTTTTCCGCGCTTAAATTTGGGCGAAGCACCACAAAATTAGGGCGGCAGGTCATTTCGCTCACGGGCTCGATACAGCTTTTTTGGTCGTAGCCGATGGCGTTTAAAACCTCGCCCTTTTCGGCGTCCACCACTATAGCGGCGTGACCGAGTTCAAAAAACGACAAATGGGTTGCCGAGGTCACTATTATATCGCCGTCCTCAAGCTTTACCGTTTCGGCTATCGTATCGGTGGCGTCACAGCAGGTGAATGGCGCAAACTCCTCGGCTACAAGCTCTCTTTTCTCAAAAAAGCTTTGCTGAACCGAAAGAATTTGCGAATCATCACAGGCGTCAACGCCCTCTTTGGTAAGGCCGGTTTGGTTAAAAACAAGCTCGTAATCGGCATCCGTTAGGGTGTCTTTTTTTATTACCTCGGAAATATCCTGCATTTCGTAATCAGGCATCCACAGTGCCGAGCGGTGTTTATACTGCACGCCGTATCTAAAAACAGCAAGAAAACACAAAGCGGCCACAAGCACGGCGGCAATAATTTTAAGAGCCTTAAGCTTCTTATTCTTTTTTACCTTTACCTTTACGGGCACAGCACTCACCTCTCTTTTTTCTATTCTACCACAACTTAAGCGCTTATGCACTAATTTTTTGTAAATTTTAAAACTCATCGGTTATAATTGACTTTACAGCAAAAAAATTATACAATATATGTAACAACTTGACAGGAAGTGATTTTTATTAAACGCTTTTTAAAAGGCATTACAGCGACTTTTTTACTTATTATTTTGGTTTTAAGTCTTTCCCTTTCGTCCTTTGCATCTACTGAGAGCACCATTGCAAAAACCGAAACGGGCGCGAGCGAGGCGGCAAAGGCTGAGGTTTTCGAGGCGTCTATTTCAAGGCTTTTGGAGCTTATGGAGGGCGGCGCTATCACCTCGCGTGAGATTTGCGAGGTTTACATTGAGCGCATCGAGCAGTACGACAAGGCAGGGGTTAAGCTAAACAGCATAATTTCCCTTAACACCAACGCGCTCTCACAGGCCGAGCAACTCGACCGCGAGAGAGAGGCAGGTAACCTTCGCGGAATTCTTCACGGCGTTCCTATTTTGGTAAAGGACAACATTGACGTGAGCGGTTTCCCCACCACGCTCGGAAAAAACATTTCAACCGTGGAAATGGTGGACCGTCTGCGGGATACTTCTCAGTCTCATGATCGTTG
>CAZDLQ010000225.1:0-2334 GCA_964506315.1 uncultured Oscillospiraceae bacterium | reverse complement strand
AAGGATTATAAGCTTCTTTGCGGTCACGGTGAGCCGTCAACACTCTCAAAGGAAAAGAAATACAACCCATATTTTATAAAATTCGCATAGGAAAACGATATGCAAATAATAATCAACAACCATAAGTATCGCTACGAAATGGAAAACATTGCAAGAATGTTTTTTCGCGACGTTAAAATCACAATAGAATACGACATTTTAGAGCCGCAGGGCGACTATGTTCTAACCCAAATCATAGATGACGAGATTTTGGTGGAAATTTGCGCGCTCGGCAAAAAAGAGTCTAAAAGAGAAAAAATTGCCGACCCCGATGAAACAAAAACCGAGTGGCAAATGGCAACAATGCTCTATAATTTGCTAACCGCCGCTTCGGGTAAAACTCAAAAATGGGGACTACTTACAGGCGTTCGCCCCACAAGGCTTGTCCACCGTATGCTTGACGAGGGCAAAACTGTCGCGCAAATTAAAGAGAAATTTTCAAACGAGTACCTTGTAAGCGACGAGAAATTTCGCCTTGTTTGGCAAACGGCACAGGTTGAAAGAAACATAGTAAAGGACACAAATCCGCGCGATTTCAGCCTGTATATTTCCATTCCGTTTTGCCCCTCAAGATGCAATTACTGCTCGTTTGTGTCGGGCTCGGTTGAAAAATTCGCGTCCATTATCCCAACCTACGTCGAGCTTCTCGGTAAGGAAATTGAGTATACGGGCAGCCTCGCAAAACAGCTCGGACTCAGGCTAAAGAGTGTATATTTCGGCGGCGGCACTCCAACAACCCTTACCCATACTCAGCTTGAATTTTTGATGGCTAAGATAGAACAAAGCTTTGATTTAAGCGACATTTGCGAGTACACGGTCGAGGCAGGCCGCCCCGATACCGTCACACTCCAAAAGCTTCAAACCATTTACCGTATGGGCGCCGATAGAATAAGCATAAATCCGCAAACCTTCAGCGACGATGTTTTACGTGCAATCGGTAGAAGACACACAACACAGCAAACCTTAGAAGCCTATGAGCTTGCAAGACAAATCGGCTTTAAAACAATAAATATGGATCTTATTGCAGGCCTAACCGACGACACTTTTGAGTCGTTCTCAAATTCTCTTGACACTGCAATCAGCCTAAAACCTGAAAACATTACACTGCACACCTTAACGGTAAAACGTGCCGCTAATCTTGCGGAAAACGGCGGTGAAATATTCAAATCGGGCGAGAGCGCGGTAGAAAAAATGGTGGGCATTTCAAGAGAGCGTTTCTATAACGGCGGCTATTTGCCGTACTATATGTATAGACAAAAGGGAACGCTTTCAAATCTTGAAAACGTCGGTTACTGTTTAAACGGCCACGAAGGGTACTATAATATCTACATAATGGACGAGGTACATACCATACTCGCCCTCGGTGCAGGTGCAGTAACCAAGCTTAAAAGTATAAACGATGAGGATATTAAAAGGGTTTATAACTATAAATATCCGTTAGAATACGTAAAGGATTTTGATAATATAATAGATAGAAAAAGGGAAATTGTAAGCTTCTATGAGGCTCACCCGTTTTGATAAGGTTGTAATTTTTTAAATAAAGTTGTATAATAGCCTTGTAGCATTTTTTATGAAAGGATGTTGTAAATGAACTTCTTTGATGAATTTATTGATTCGGCTAAAACCGCTCTTGATAAAACGAGCGAAAAAGCTGAGGAAATTATTGATAAGGGCAAAACTCAGGTTCGCATCGCAAGACTGCGCTCGGAGCTTCGTCGCTGCTATATGCGCCTTGGACTTAGAGTTTATAATAAAACTAAATCGGGCGAGGATTTCGGCAGTGACGTCGAAATGCGTATTCGCGAGATAGATATATTAAGAGAACAAATCGCCGATTTAAAGGAACAGTCGGAGCTTATTAAGTATTCTAAAAAATGCAAAAACTGCGGCTGTTATAACGATAAAGAGGACGAGTTTTGTTTAGATTGCGGCGCGGCGCTAAATCCTTATCATAAAACGGTTTATAGCGTTAAATTTCCCGATGAGGAAGAAAAGAAATAGCGGAGGATGCTTGTGTGATTAAAAAAACTTCGCAAAAAAACAGTAGCCAAAGCTTTCTTGAGGGTGCTTTAATACTTGTTATCGCTACCGTAATAGTTAAGGTAATCGGCGCGGTCTTTAAAATTCCTCTTGGAAATCTCCTCGAGGAAGAGGGCTTTGCATACTTCTCGGTTGCTTATAATATTTTTACACCGCTTTATTCACTCGCTATGGCAGGACTTCCTGTTGCAGTTGCGCGAATGGTGTCCGAGCAGTATACCAAGGGCAACTTTAGAGACGTTAGAAAGATACTTA
>CAZDLQ010000224.1:0-2375 GCA_964506315.1 uncultured Oscillospiraceae bacterium | reverse complement strand
CTATTGTGATTTTATTATTTGTAAATACTACTTAGAAAATGGGCTTTGTGTTCGAAAAAAAGTTTGTGAAAAACTCGACAAACGGAAATTATGGTGATATAATAAAAGGTAAGTGTAATCTTACGCATTTAATTTGATTAAAATATTAAATTATAGAATGGAGCATATTTATGGAAATGCAAATCAATGAGCTGGTATCCGCCATTAAGAAGGAAGGCGTGGACGCCGCGCAGGCCGAGGCTGACAAAATAATCGCCGAGGCAAACGAGAAGGCGGCTGTTATCATTGCAAAGGCGCAAAGCGAGGCTGACGCCGAAGTTCGCAAGGCGCAGGCCGACATTGAGGTTCTAAAGCAAAGCGCCAAAACAACCGCTGAGCACGCCAAAAGAGATGCTATGCTTTGTTTTAAGAAATCCGTTCAAAGTGAGTTTGAGCTGCTTTTAGGCGCAAACGCTCAAAAGGCGGTTAATACCGACGTTTTGGCAAAGCTTATTCTTGCCGCAATCAGCGACGACGAGCCCGCAAACTATACAGCTGAGGTCGCTGAAATCACCGAGGGCTTAAAGGCTCAGCTCAAAAGTGAGCTTGAGAAGGGTCTTGAAATCAAAGTAAGCCCCGCTGTAAAAGCAGGCTTTAAGCTTACCGCAAAGGACGGCAGCGGTTACTTTGACTGCTCCGACGAGGAGCTTGAAAACATTCTCGCTCCCTTCTTCCCTGAGCTTATTATTTAAGTGAGGATTTAAAAATGGCATATTATTATTTAATATCAAGCTTGCCGATGCTCAAATCGGATGGCGATATGCCCTTGTCTTATAATCAGTTTCTCGAGATATGCCGCGATGCGTTGGGTGACGCTAAGTACGAAATGCTAAAGGACCTAACCCTTACGTCAACCGACGGGCCGCTTGTGTCACAGTGGGCGCAGTTTTACGGCGCACTGAAAGAGGAGCTAAGCTACCAGCGAAATTTGCGTCTTGGACGCAAAGCGCAAGCACCAAGCTACCGTGAGGACAGCGTGGTAAAGGCCGTTGCGGCGGCAATGAATCACAAAAATCCGCTAACGGCCGAGGAGATGCTACTGTCGCTTGAGTTTCAAAGGCTTGACGAGCTTGTCGGCACGCATTATTTTGACGACAGCGCGCTTTTCGGCTACGCCTTAAAGCTAAAGCTTTTGGAGCGTAAAGGTTCGTTTGATTTTGAAAAGGGCAAGGCGGAGCTAAATCATCAGGTAGAAAAGTTAGAACAAGAAATTGAGAGCATGGAGTAGGAGAAGAAAATGGACAATATATACGGTATTGTAACAGGTGTTAACGGCAACCTTGTATCCGTTCAAATTGACGGCTCGGTTAAAAAGAACGAGGTTGGTTACGTTTTACTTGGAGATAAAAAGCTAAAGGGCGAGGTAATCCGTATAAACAACGGTATTGCCGATATGCAAATTTACGAAATGACCGAGGGCATCGGTGTCGGTGACAAGGCCCTGTTTACCGGCGGTCTTATGAGCGTTGAGCTCGGCCCGGGACTTCTTACCCAAATTTATGACGGACTTCAAAATCCGCTGCCCGACATTGCCGAGCAGTGCGGATATTTCCTTGAAAGAGGCGTATATTTAAACCCCATTCCCGACAAGGACTGGGAGTTTACCCCCTGTGTATCCGTAGGTGACACGGTTCGTGCCGCCGACAAAATCGGCACAGTTCCCGAGGGAATTTTTAAGCACGAAATTATGGTTCCCTTTGACCTTGTAGACGAGGACTGGACGGTTGAGTCGATAAAAGAAAAGGGCGTTTACAACGTCCGCGACGAAATTGCAGTTATTCGCGATAGACGCGGCAACACAAAGAGCTTATCAATGGTTTTCTCTTGGCCTATCAAAAAGCCTATTACCTGCTACAGAGAAAGGCTCAAGCCTGATGAAACCTTGATTACAAAAATTCGCTGTATCGACACCTTCCTTCCCGTTGCAAAGGGCGGTACGTTTTGTGTACCCGGTCCCTTCGGCGCAGGAAAGACGGTGCTTCAGCACATGGAAGCTAAAAACGCCGACGTTGATATCGTTATCATCACCGCTTGCGGTGAGCGTGCAGGTGAGGTTGTTGAGGTTCTCAAAGAGTTCCCCGAGCTTATCGACCCGAGAACAGGCAGGTCGCTTATGGAGCGTACCATTATCATTTGCAACACCTCTTCGATGCCTGTTGCATCGCGTGAGGCTTCGGTTTACACAGGAATTACCCTTGCCGAGTATTTCAGACAAATGGGTCTTTCGGTGCTTATGCTTGCTGACTCAACTTCCCGTTGGGCGCAGGCAATGCGTGAGATGAGCGGACGTCTTGAGGAGATCCCCGGCGACGAGGCATTCCCCGCTTATCTTGAAT
>CAZDLQ010000223.1:0-2376 GCA_964506315.1 uncultured Oscillospiraceae bacterium | reverse complement strand
GCTCGGTGTGTGGAAAATCTTTTTATCCAAAGTGGTGGCAGGCGGCATTTTCCGTCCACGTGATGCATTACCGTTATTTTAAATGTCCGCATTGCGGAAAAAAGGACTTTTGCGTTCCGTCAAGAGAAAACGAAAAATGACATTTAGCGTCCTAAAATTACATTGTGGGTTAGGCACCGCCTCGGCGGTGCCTTTTTGTTTATGAATATTAGTTAGAACAATGTAGGGACCGGCGTCCTCGACGGTCCTAAAAACATATAGATAGAAAAGGACCGTCGAGGACGCCGGTCCCTACAAATTTCACAGGCCTTTTCTCTAAATATTTATCCGCTCGAAAAACCCTTAATTTTCCAGCAAAAAAACCTAAAAAAATTACTAAAAAAATAGTGAAAAACGCTTGACAAAGCCACAATATATGGTATAATAAGTGTAAAGGTAAATACTTTTACACTTGACCCCAAAAACAGACCTTTTTTAAGATAAAATTTGAAAGAGAGTTGCAAAAAAATGAGTAAAAATTTAGAGGTATCCATGCTCCTCGATTTTTACGGTGAAATGCTCACCGACAAACAAAAAGATGCAATTGACCTTTATTATAATCAGGACCTTTCGCTTGCTGAAATCGCTGACGAAATCGGCATTTCAAGACAAGGCGTGCGCGATAGCATAAAAAGAGGCGAGGATTACCTCTTTGAGATGGAAGTTAAGCTTGGCTTTATAAGAAACTTCCGCCGCAGCGAAAAGGCGCTTGAAAACATCAAAACTCTTGCTAACGAAATAATTGATATTAACCGTAAATCAAGCAGCAGTATCGGTCTTATTGAGGTCAAGGCTGCCGAAATTGTCAAAGAGCTTGCCGCTCTTGACTCGGAAAATTGATTTAGGAGAATAGACCATGGCTTTTGAAGGGCTCGGAGATAAGCTCGGTGCGGTGTTTAAGCGCCTGCGCTCGAGAGGAAAGCTCAGTGAGAAAGATATAAAAGAGGTTATGCGTGAGGTTCGTCTTGCCTTACTTGAGGCGGACGTAAACTACAAGGTGGCTAAGGACTTTACCGCGGCGGTAAGCGATAGATGTATGGGCGCCGCAGTTTTGGAAAGCCTTACTCCCGCACAACAGGTTATCAAAATCGTTAATGAAGAGCTCGTAGCCTTGATGGGTGAGAGCGTCAGTAAGATAAATTACGCTTCAAAAGGCCCCACAGTTGTTATGATGTGCGGTCTTCAAGGTAGCGGTAAAACCACCCATAGCGCAAAGCTTGCGCTTCACTACAAAAATATGGGTAAACGCCCTCTGCTCGTCGCGTGCGACGTGTATAGACCTGCCGCAATAGACCAGCTTAAAATAGTTGGTGAAAAGGTAGGAGTCGGCGTTTTTGAAATGGGGCAAATAAAACCCCTTAAAATTGCAAAAGAAGCAATTCGGCACGCTAAGGATTATGGCAATGACCTTGTAATTCTCGATACGGCAGGCCGTTTGCATATAGATGATGAGCTCATGGATGAGCTCAAGGAGCTTAAAAAAGAGATAGAGCCTAACGAAATCTTGTTTGTTGTCGACGCTATGATGGGACAGGATGCAGTCAACGTTTCCAAAGCCTTTGATGAGGCGCTTGGCATTGACGGCGTAATTCTAACCAAGCTTGACGGTGATACAAGAGGCGGTGCGGCGCTCTCCATTAGAGCCGTAACAGGTAAACCCATTAAGTTTATCGGTACGGGCGAAAAACTCGGCGACCTTGAGGCGTTCCACCCCGATAGAATGGCATCGCGTATTCTCGGTATGGGTGATATGCTCACGCTCATTGAAAAGGCTCAGGCCGACTTTGACGAGAAAAAGGCCGAGGAAATGGAAAAGAAGCTACTCGAAAACAGCTTTGACCTAAACGACCTGCTCGACCAAATGAACCAAATTAAAAAAATGGGCTCACTTAGTCAAATAATCGGTATGATTCCCGGCGGCAATAAAGTCAAGGAAGAGGACATTGACGAAAAAGCCCTTGTTTATACCGAGGCCATCATTCAGTCAATGACTAAAAAAGAAAGACAAAAGCCGTCAATTATCAACCCCTCGCGCAAAAAGCGTATCGCCGCAGGCTGCGGACTTAGAGTTGAGGACGTAAATAGGCTTCTTCGTCAGTTTGAGCAAATGCAAAAAATGATGAAGCGCTTTAACAAAAAAGGCAAAAACGGTATGCCGTCCCTTCCGAGAGGTATGGGAAATCCGTTCGGTTTTTAACCCATAGGGTTTTAAATATTAAATAGCTTAAAATTTTGGAGGTGAAATAAATGGCAGTAAAGATCAGACTTCGTAGAATCGGTGCAAAGAAAGCTCCTTTCTATCGTATCGTAGTTGCTGATTCAAGATATCCCCGTGAC
>CAZDLQ010000222.1:0-2381 GCA_964506315.1 uncultured Oscillospiraceae bacterium | reverse complement strand
CAGTATTTCTTTGGCCTTTTGTTTTAGAAATTTAAGCTCGTCGGCAGACGGGTCTGCAGGCGCGTTTTCTATCTTTGCCTGCATTTTTAAAATAGCGTTTTCTATCCACGCCTCGCGGCTTTTAACAAAGCTTTCTATAGTAAATTTAGGAAGCAAATACGGCGCTCTTACCACTACCTCAAGCCTTTTATTCACCTCAACCGAGAGGGTTTTTCTCCTTGAGCGCACAAGCTTATATTCACGCATGCTCTTTCACCAAGCTATCAATCTCATTTTCGTTATAAACCTTTATGTCGTGCTTTTCAAGAAGTTCAACGGTAACGCCGTTTTGTTCGGTTGTGAGGATGCCCGAAAAGGTGCCGTCATACACGCCGCAGTTACTGCAGGACGGGCTGTTTGCCTTTAAAACGGCGCAGTCGCAGCTGAATTTTTTATAAAGCTCTAAAGCAACCTCAGCGCCTTTTTTGTACTGCGCGGTGCAGTCCACGCCCTTACTTGAAATCACCTTATCCCCCACCCTTTCACAAGGAGTACGGGGAATTGGAAGTCCTCCTGCGGCCTCAGGGCATACGGGAATAAGCCTATGGCTTTTACCAAGGCTTATAACTTTTTCGCTCGGTTTACTTTTACCGTCGTAACGGCACGCGTTACCCAAAAGACAGGCGCTGACTAATATGTTCATCTTATTTTTTCTCCGTTTAAGACCGCGGAAACAAGCTTGTCCCCGCTATAGTTTAGCCCAAGCTCAAAGAAGGGCGCGCCCTCTTCTAAAAGCCCCAAAAAGATATGGTCGCCTTCCCAAAGCGGAAGTTCCTTCAGTTTTTCTTTTTCAAGCCACATAAGGTCGCCCTCATCGCACTCTAAAAGCTCACCCTCAAACTCGGTGGCGGTAAAAAGGTGCATAATTTCATCGGGATACGGCGGGCAGGAAAAGTAAACTATACCACGGTAGGTGTAATTTAACACCTCAAGTCCCGTTTCCTCACGCGTTTCGCGAAGGGCGCACTGCAAAGGCGTTTCGCCGTTTTCAAACTTTCCGCCGATGCCTATGTATTTATCTTGATTTACGTCGTTTTTCTTTTTTACTCTATGAAGCATCAAATATTTGCCGTCTTTTTCAATATAGCAAAGAGTTGTGTTTATCATATTACTCCTTAAAAGCAAAGCCGCCTTATAGGGCGGCTTTTTAGTTAGTTTTGCGCAGGCTTAAAGCTATCTTTCAGTGTTACAGCTCTATTAAAGCAGCCTTCATTTTTACTATCCTTGCAAAAATATCCCATACGAACAAACTGGAATTTTTCGCCAACCTTTGCATCTTCAAGCGCTTTCTCAAGCTTGGCATTTTTGCAAATTTTAAGCGAATCGGGATTTAGGAAGTCAAGATAATAGCTTCCCTCGGGGATATCAATAAGATTGTCGCGTGAGAAAAGTCTATCATAAAGTCTAAGCTCAGCATCAATGCAGTTTTCGGCCGAAACCCAGTGAATTGTACCCTTAATCTTGCGGCCGTCAACGGGGTTGCCGTTACGGGTTTCAAGGTCACAGGTGCAGCGGATCTCAACAATTTCGCCGTTTTCGTCCTTAACAATCTCATTGCAACGAATGATATACGCGCCCATAAGTCTAACCTCGCAGTCAGGCTTTAAGCGGAAGAACTTGGGTGGCGGAACCTCGGCAAAGTCGCTCTTTTCAATATAAAGATTACGGGTAAAGGCAACCTTTCTTGTGCCTGCGTTCTCGTCGTTGGGGTTGTTGGGAAGGTCAAAATACTCGGTCTTATCCTCGGGATAGTTTGTAATGGTAACGCGGATAGGATCGGTTACGGCAATTCTTCTTGTTGCCTTTTGATTTAGCTCTTCTCTAAGACAATGCTCTAAAAGTGCAAAATCTACAACGCTATATGCCTTGGAAACACCTGCGCGGCCAACAAAATCAAGAATTGAAGCGGCGGTGTAGCCACGGCGACGAAGTCCGCAAAGGGTGGGCATTCTCGGGTCGTCCCAACCGTCTACCTTTTTGGTTTCAACAAGCTCACGAAGGTAACGCTTGCTCATAACAACGCCGGTTACGTTAAGGCGAGCAAACTCGTACTGATGGGGCTCTTTTTCAAAGCCAACGTTCTTTACAACCCAGTCGTAAAGCGGTCTATGATTTTCAAATTCAAGCGAGCAAAGTGAGTGCGAAATGCCCTCTAAAGCGTCCTGAATAGGATGTGCAAAGTCATAAAGCGGATAAATGCACCATTTGTTGCCCTGTCTATGATGCGGCTGGCGGCTGATTCTATAGATAGCAGGGTCGCGCATGTTCATATTTGGCGAAGCCATATCAATTTTTGCGCGCAGTGTGCAGGAGCCGTCCTCAAACTCGCCGTTTTTCATTTT
>CAZDLQ010000221.1:0-2386 GCA_964506315.1 uncultured Oscillospiraceae bacterium | reverse complement strand
ATGCGAAGCATCCGTAGAATTAACAAAAATAGAAGGGCGACAATCCCTCAGTCACCTTCGGTGACAGCTCCCTTTACACAAGGGAGCCTTTAAATTATTTACTCGTTTACAACTCGCAACACACGTGATATAACATTTTTTCGAATTTTTTTAGTTTGCCTCAAATTCGGCTGATTGTGAGCCGACGGTGATGGTGTAGGTTTTGCCCTTCTTAATATCGGGGCTTGAGAGGATAACCACCGCAAAATCAAGCTCGGGTTTGTGGCTGATAATGGTTTTGCCGCTCGAATTTTTTAGGATAATCTCGGTCCCTGCCGACTGCGAGCCGACGCTTACGGCAATAACGCCCTGCGTAGAGTCGCTAAACGACTGCGCCATACCCTGCGCGCCCGTGCCGATAAAGGTGCCGCCTGTTATTGTGGCCGATTTATCGTAGTCAAGGGTTGCGGTGTCGCCACGGGTTGGGCCGACTACCGTTGTATGACCGCCCGAAATTTCAAGCGTGCCGTTGGCATCTATACCGTCGCCCGAAGAATTTATATAAAGCGTGCCGCCCGAAATCTTAACACTTCCGTTGGAATTACTCGACATTCCGCCACCACCCATACCGCCGGGGCGTCCGCCGCCGAACATACCGTCGCGTCCGCCTGTGGTGCCGCTACTGTCGGTGCCGCCTGCGGCGTTAAGGCCGTCATCGCTCGCTATAAGATTTATATCGCCGCCCTTAATATCAATATGAAGCGCTTCAAGTCCCTCATAGCTTTCCGAGATGCTTATTTTGCCTGCTGTAACGGTTAAGGTTTCCTCGGCGTGGATAGCATCGTCGCCTGACGCAAGACTCAGCGTGCCGCCGCCAATGGTAATTGATGCGTCGCTGTGTACCGAGTCATCAGCCGAGTTTACTTTTATACTGCCGCCCGTGATGCTTATTCCTGTAGCGGCTTTAAGTCCCTTCATACTGACCGTATCGGTTGTGCTTGTAGTGGTTTGGTTACTTCCGGGGCGCATACCGCCGCCCATAAAGCCGCCGTAATTTCCCGACGAAGCCTTAGAGCCGTTTTCACTGCCGCCGCCTACGAGCAGGTCAATGCTGCCGCCTTCAATTTGCAAATAAGCGCCTGCGGCTATGCCGTCGCCCTCGGCCTCGCCCGAAATCTTGCCACCGCCGATATAAACAAAGCCAAGCGAGGCGTCGTCGGAGTTTTCGGCATGAATGGCATCCTTGCCTGCATCAATGGTGAGGTTTGCGCTGTTAATTCTAACGCTATCGTTGGCGTCAAGGCCGTGCGAAGACGAGTTTACGGTATAATTTCCGCTTGCAATTACAAGGTCGTCCTTACAAACAATGCCGTGACCTGCAGGTGAGGTGACGGTTAAGTTACCGCTTCCGTTAAGTGTAAGGTCCTGCTTTGAAAACAGTGCGGCGTCAATGTTGCTGTCGTCTATCGCTTTAAAGCTGCCGCCGTTTGCAAGGGTGTTTTTTGTGCCGTCCGCGAGGGTTACAAACACCTTATCGGCCTCTAAAATATAAAGCGCCGCCGAGGTTTTGCTTGTGATTTCCGCGCCGCTTAAAACAAGCTGCGGCTTTGCGCTTTCGGGCGCATCTACAATTATCATACCGTCGGTAAGCTTGCCCGAAATATTATAGGTAGCCTCCTCGGTAATGGTAATTTTAGAGCCCGATATTTTAACGCTGTTAGAGCTTGCGGTAGCAGTAGTTCCGTTTAGCTTAATGGTTACAGCCTTGCTATTATCGTACTCGGTTTTATTATCACGACTTGTAAACATATCCTCATTTGTTTGTGAAAAATCAACCTGCGTTGACTGTGTGCCGCTACTTGTACTTTGGCTATCGGCACTTTCGCTTTGTGAGGTGTTGCCCGAGTTTGAGCCCGCGCCAACGCCGCCTACGCCCTCTTTAGCAGCACAGCCCGAAAAAGCACCGAGTGCCAAAACCAAAGCCACAAAAACTGATAAGATTTTTTTCATAAAAGCCTCCTATTAAAGTTCGGTGCCGACGGTTTCCTGCTTGGAAACGGAAATTTCAAGGTTTCCGTTTCTTGTGCGGATTTGGTCGAGCATCTCTTTTTCGCGCGCAGCATCGGTGAGCATTACGTTATATGTAAGCTTAAACATACTGCCCATATTGGTGCTTTTAACGCGAACAAGCTCGTGCGATTTTGTGTATTCCTCAAAAATATCGTCAAAAATATCCGAATAGTTAAGGTCCTCAGGGATTGTGATTGTGAGGGTTTTAAAGATGGCGGAATTTTTCTTTGTGCCGAAATCAAGGCGGTTATAAAGCACAAACATAATACACATAACTACCGTGAAAAGCAATGCATAGCCGAGATAGCCCATACCCGCAATAAGTCCTGCGCCCATT